>JBKQQQ010000547.1:0-7285 GCA_052144275.1 Streptosporangiaceae bacterium | reverse complement strand
CGGCGGTAGCGCCGGGAGCGTCCAGCGTCCCGGAGTCACGGAAGCCCGCGGTCATCAGCGGCGCGATCCGGTCGGCGGGCATGATCAGGGTGTTCGTTAGCGGAGCGAAGGAGTCCGCGTACGGCACGTTGTGCAGGGTCAGGGCAAACGGCCCGTACTGCCCGTTACCCATGAGTGTCGCGTACCCATCCGTCACCGCCTGGAAGGTGTTCTCCCCGTACAGGCTAGGCGGCTGGCCGGCCGTCGGCGGAGGCTTTTGCGGCACGGTGATGACCTGCGCGGGAGGAAGCGGCGAGAGCCCAGGTGGTAGCGGAGGCGCGAGGGCAGGTATGACCTCGAGCAGCCCCCAGTCGAGGGGCTCTCCGTTTGCGCGCCATCGGACGTAGTTCGTATACAGAGGGCTGGTGAACGCTCCAAGGCCGTCGAATATGAGCATGTCCTCGGCCTGCGCAAGAATATTAGCTGCTCGTGTGGCCAGAGTGACAGCGGTGCTCTGGCCGTGGTGGCCATGTTCGCTGTGGCCTGAATGGCCGTGCTCGGCGTGGCCGGGGTGCACGGGGTGGCTGCCACCTTGATGGTCGTGCGTGAGATTTCCTTCTTGCTCTACCTGCTGCGGTGTCAGTGAGAACTCCACCCAGAATTCGATGAGCCGGGTAGTCGCCCCTTCGTCGACGGCGAAGGTGTTAGCGGTCGGCGGCGGGGAGGTGGGAGGGATCCCTCTGAGAACCGGAGGAGGCTGACCCACGACATCTGTGATCACCTGAAGCAGAGGATTGGGGCCCGGCGTGGGCACGATTACTATGTCGGCGGGAACGCTGGTGGTGTGCGGGGGCACTGGGTGGTGCGGAAGGAATTTGGCTGCCACCCGCGTGCGCTCGACCTCCTTATGGACCGCGTGATCCAGACGGTCCCATACCTCCTTGGCCCAGTGCAGTTTCTCGCGCCCGCGGTGCGCCGGCGACGGAGCCCCCGCGTGAGGTCCCGGATGAACCGGGGCATGAGTTGCCGCCATGGGCGCCGGTGCTACCCCCGGCATCATGTTCTGCGGCGGCGATGCGAGCGTGTGTGGCATCTGGTGGCCATCCGCCGGGTGCGGAGTCTCCGGTAGTACCTCTGTCATTACTGGTCCTTCTGGTCTGAGCGAGCACCTGCGGCCGTCACGGTCACCTGCCGGCGGGACGGGGCCCGGCCATGGGATGGCTGGCAGGAGAGGGCAGCGGCCCCATCCTGCGGCGCGGTCAGCATGAGCTGCCGGGTTCTGGGGAGTCGAGCGTGATCGCGGCTACCACTCTGCGGTAGCCAAGCCCGAACCGGTCGCTCGTCTCGGTGACCAGTTCGAGCGACGCTGCTTCGAAGAGGGTGAAGCAGGTCTCGTCTGCGGGAACATAGATCGTCTGGATGTGGCGGATGGACATGGCACGCGCAGCGGTGCGGTCGCGGCCGACCTGGGACGCCAGGGCTTCGCGGGTTGTGACCGCCAGGTACCGCTCGGCCAGGAATCGCCCCGGCTGGCTGGGTGGTCCCGGCGGGTTCACAGGGGCAACGCTAGGGCCGGACGCTGCCGGGACGAATCCGTGGAACCACGCATGTTTTCCTGCGAAGGCAGGTCAGGGAGCAGGCGGTGCCAGCATCCGGCCCAGCTCTTTCCGGGACTGCACGCTCAGCTTGCGGTACACCCGGGACAGGTGGGCTTCGACGGTGCGCTGCCCCATGAACAGCCCGGCGGCGACCTCCGCGTTGGTGTGGCCTGCGGCGACCAGGTCGGCCACGCGCTGTTCGGCGGCGGTCAGGACCGGCCCGGCTCCGCGGGGCGTAGCGCGTGTCCCCACCCGGGCCACTTCGCCGAGGACGCGGTCCTGCCAGCGCGGGGCGCCGAGCCGTTCGAAGATCGCCAGCGCGGCCTGGAGGAAATCCAGCGCCCGCTGCTTGTGCCGCGCCCGCCGGTGAACCTCCCCGGCGGCAAGGAGCGTCCGTGCTTCCTCGAACGGCATCGCCAGGCGCTGGTGCGCCTCGAGTCCTGTGTCGAGGGCGGCCCCGGCGCCGGCCAGGTCGCCGCGGGCGGCCAGCAGCAGCCCCCGGCACCGTCTGGCGGTGGCGATGCCCCATCCCCGGCCGAGCTGAGCCGACCGGGCCTCGAACGGGCTGAGCAGGGCCTCTGCGGCGGCTAGCTCGCCCAGCCGGGTGAGCGCCTCGACCTCGTCGGGAACAAAACGGCACAGCGCCGGTTCGGCCACGCCGGCGGCGAGCACCGCCGCCGCGAGCGGGCCGAGCCGCTGGTGGGCACCGCGGGCGTCGCCCGCCGACAGGGCCGCGATCCCGAAAGCCTGCGCCGCCATGGCGGCGGGCAGCGGCATCCCGAGGTTCCCGGCGAGTTCCACCGCGCGCGCCGCGTCGCGCAGGCCAGCGTCGATCCGGCCGCGGTAGGCGTGCAGTAGCCCCCGGGCCGCGGACATGAACGCGATCGCCGCCGGGCTGCCGGAATCCTCAGCCAGGCGATAACCTTCCGCGGCCAGCTGCTCGGCATGCGGCCAGTTCCCGGCCCAGCCCTCGTTCTCGGCCATAGCCCACAACAGGAATGGCAGGCCAGTCCCGGCGCCGTCTTCCATCGCCCGGGCGTACTCCTGCTCGTACAGGACCCGGGCGCGGTCGAGATCACCGGCCCAGTGCAGGAGGTGACCGATCGCGACGTCCGGGCGAAGGTCCATGCTCAGCCTGGATGACTGCCGCGGACCAGCCAGGGCGCGCTCGATCAGGTCCGGCCGCAGGCCATCGCCGAACGCGAACGTCGCGACCGCCAGCCCCGCGCAGCACTGCGCCTCCAGGGCCGGATCCCCGGCCTGGCCGACCAGCTCCAAGATCATCTCGGCGGTCCGGATTGCTCCCCGGAGATCGCTCGCGAGGCTTGCCGCTACGGCCTGGTCCATCATGATGACGGCCCGCAGGGCCGTGTCGTCCCCGGCCTCATCCAGCGCACGTCCCAGCGCGGCGGCCCAGGCGGCCATCGGCTCACCGCGGAACGCGCGATACCGGGCCGCGCGCCGCAACAGCTCCGCGCGGGCAGGCCCGGCCGGCACCGCATCGATGACGTCCTCGAGTAGGCGACAGGCGCGGGCCGGATCGGATGCCTCGAACCGCTCCTCGGCCGCCAGGACGGTCCGGCGCCGCTGACCGTCGGCCTCGGCGAGCGGCGTGAGGGTGACGGCGAGTTCGGCAAGGTCCGCGGCAGCGTCGCAGGCCCCGCGACGAGCGGCCATCCGGGCCGCGGCCTCCACCTCGCCCGCCACCGCCTCGTCCGGGCCGGCCGCGCCCAGCGCCAGGTGCCGGGCCCGCGCCCCGGTGCCGCACACCGCGGCGGCCAGCCGGCCGTGGGCGGCGCGGCGATCGGCTGCGGGCGCCTGCTCGACGACCGCCGAGCGCATCAGCGGATGAACAAAGGTGATCTCACCGTCGGTCATGGCCAGCAGGCCCGCCCGGGCGCCTGCCTCGAGATCAGCATGCGCGGTAGCCGGATCGCGGGCGGCAGCGCAGATGACCGGCAGCGCCGGTTCCGCCGAAAGCGAGCTGACCAGGAGCACATCGCGCGGCCCGGGGGCCAGGCCGGTGATCCTTCCGAGCACTAGCCGCCGCAGCGAGTCAGGCACGTCGAGCGTGTCGTGCCAGGCCGGCGGGATGCCGGCCTGCGCCTTGGCGGCCAGCTCCAGCGCGAACAGGGGATTTCCCCCCGAGGCCTCGTGCAGGCGCAGCAGCAGCGACCGGCCGGGGGACAGCGTCGTCCGGGTGGCCAGCAGCTCCCGGATCGCCCCGAGGCTGAGCGGCCCGAGCCGCAGGCGATCGACTCTTCCGGACGGGAATCTATCGGTGGCCAGCGGAGGCGGGATTCCCGACCAGTCCGTCCGCACCGCCGCCAGCAGGCCCACCGGCTCAAGCCGCAGGCGGCGTAGCGCGAACGACAGGGCGCGGGCGGAGGCGGTATCAAGCCAGGCCAGGTCATCGACAACCACCACAACCGGGTGCATCCCTGACACGTTGCGCAATACCGTAAGCACAGCTGTCGCCGTGGTCCGCGGATCGGCGGACCGTTGCCCAGACTCAGTGCGGAGAACCGCCTGCCGGACTGCCTGCCGCTGCGGACCCGGCAGCCCGTCAACGAGGCCGGCCGGGACCGTTTCCAGCAGGTCGGCCAGCCCCGCGAACTCCAGCGGCACCTCGGACTCGACCGGATAAGCGGACAGCACCGTGATCCCAAGCTGTACCGCCGTGTCACGGCCTTCTTTCAGCAGGGTTGTCTTCCCGATCCCTGCTTCACCCTCGATCAGCAGGACCCGCGGCCCTCGGGGAAGCTCACGAAGAAAACCGCTGATCCTGGCAGCCTCCGCATCCCGGCCAACGGGCATCGGCTCCGTCCCGCCCCTCGGTTGACATCGCCAGCGTCGGCTGAGGCCCAGGGCTTGTCAACCCCGCTGCGAGGTGGTCTCACGCCTGGTTTCGCTGCCGGGTCTGGGTGTCCGCGCGCTCATATGCACGGAGCTACCAAGAACGTGGCTGATACACGGATGCGATACCGCACACGTCCTCGGGCTATCGCCGAGGTTTCGATCCGGCTGCGCTACCGCGGAGGAGATCAGCCAGGTCAGCCCGCGGTAAGGCTGGGCGGCCGGGGTTTATTCAAACCCGCTATTGTGCACCGGATCAAGCACGAAGCCCGGTCTTTCCCGCCGCCGCAGCGGACAAGGATATAGGTACGCCTGACGGCGCTTTGCTGATAATTGCCAAATCGAATTTGGCCAGAACTGCCGAGCGCTTCCGGTAACATGGCGCCAAACCACTTGTAGGGGGTGCCACCTGCGCCGATGGGGCGGATCCCCGGATCTCGCGCCGACCGCTCATAGCTAAGCCGCGAAAGCTGCTAAACTTATGTGCTTAACCCTGCGATCCCCGTCAGCGGGCAATTTAAAGAAAGTGTATCACGAAATATGACGTCTCGCCAAACCAATTCCGTGACCGCACGAACTGCGGATGCCGTCGGCCAGGAACAGGCTTATGTCGATATGCTTTACTGTCTGCTTGATGCGGCCCGCGACCGGGCCGCCGAAGCTCTGGCCCGGACCCATGGCGGCGGCACCGCGGGCGGGACGTTCCAGGCCCGGGTGGAGCGAGAAGTCACGGCGGCCGAGCAGAGCAGGCGGCTGGCCCAGTTGAACGCGGTGGAACACGGCCTGTGCTTCGGCCGCACCGACGCGGCCCCAGAAAACCCGGAAACCCCAGAAAACCCGAGAAACCCGAAGGCCCCAGGAACCCCGAAGGCCCCAGGAGCCCCGAGGGCCCAGGGAGCCCCGGAAACCCCGAAAACCGCCCAACGCGCGGGCACCCTGTACATCGGCCGGATCGGCCTGCGGGACGACGAGTACGAGCCGCGGCTCATCGACTGGCGCGCGCCAGCCGCCCACTCCTTCTACGCCGCCACCCCCAAGGACCCAGCCGGGCTGATCCGGCGCCGCCACATTTACACCAGGAACCGCACCGTCACCGGGGTCGACGACGAGGTCTTCGACCTGGACCGGCTGTCCGAGCCAGACCGGCAGAGCCTGGCCGGCGAGGCCATGCTGATCGCCAGCATCACCGCCAGCCGGACCGGCCGGATGAGCGATGTGGTGGCCACTATCCAGGCCGAACAGGACCGGGTCATCCGCGCCACCCTGCAGGGTGTCCTGGTGGTGCAGGGCGGCCCGGGCACCGGCAAAACGGTCGCGGCGCTGCACCGCGCGGCGTACCTGCTCTACACTCACCGCCGGACGCTCGAGCGCCGCGGCGTGCTGGTCATCGGCCCGAACGCGACCTTCCTCCGCTACATCAGCCAGGTCCTGCCGTCCCTGGGCGAGACCGACGTGGTGCTCAGCTCGATCGCCGAGCTGTTCCCAGGCATCAAGGCCGCGCCCGACGACAATCCCGAGGCCGCGGTGGTCAAGGGCGACCCGATGATGGTCAGCGTGCTCCGCCGCGCAATGCGCAACCTGCAGCTGGTGCCGCCGGGTGACCTGGAGGTCAGCGCCGACGGCGTGGCGATGACGGTGCCGCGGGAGACCGTGCTGCGCGCCCGCGACCGGGCCCGCGGGCTGCGCAAGCCGCACAACGTGTCCCGCAAGCTGTTCGTCACCGAGATGCTCGGTGCGCTCGCGGCGGCCGAGGCCGGGGCGCTCGGCCGCCAGCTCGACCCCGAGGATCTCCCGTACACCCGGGCCCGGCTCTGGGACGAGCCGCCGGTCCGGGCCGCGCTGGACGCGCTGTGGCCGTTCCTCACCCCGCAGCGGCTGGTCGCCGGGCTGCTGGCCGAGGAAGGTGCCCTCCGCCGCGCCGCTCCTGGTCTTTCTGCGGCCGAACGGTCCGCGGTGCTCCGCCCCGGTAACCCCGACGCGTGGACGGTGGCGGACGTTCCGCTGCTCGACGAGGCCGCTCAGCTGCTTGGCACCGACGACACGGCGGAGAAGATCCGGCGCCGCGCCGCCGAGCGGGAGCGCCGGGCCGAGGAGAAGTACGCCCGGGAGGTGCTCGAGATCACCGGCCTGGCCGGGCAGGGTTTCGTGGACGCCGCCACGCTCGCCGACTGGAACCGCGACACGGGCCAGCAGCTCACCACGGCCGAACGGGCCTGGGCCGACCCTTCCTGGGCCTACGGGCACGTGATCGTGGACGAGGCGCAGGAGCTGTCGGCGATGGCCTGGCGGATGGTGATGCGCCGGATCCCGACCCGGTCGCTCACCGTGGTCGGCGACGTGGCGCAGCGCGGCAGCGCGGCCGGTGCTCGCTCCTGGGCGGAGATGCTCGACCCGTACGTTCGCGGCCGCTGGCGTGAGGAACTGCTCACGGTCAACTACCGGACCCCCGCCGAGATCATGGCGGTGGCCGCCGACGTGCTGGCCGATGTCGCACCCGGCGAGCGCCCGCCCGAGTCCGTCCGGGACGAAGGCGCCTCCCCGCGCGCCGTCCGCGGCCTCGCCCGGGCCGGTTCGGTCGTGGCGGAGGAACTGGCCGAGATGGGCGCCGAGAATGGGCAGGGCGGGCGGCTGGCGGTGATCGCGCCCGGGGCGCGGATCGCGGACCTGGCCCGGGCGATCCCCGCGGCGGTGCCCGGCGACCGGACCGAGGTGCTCGACTCGCCGGTCGCCCTGCTGACCGTGGGCCAGTCCAAGGGCCTGGAGTTCGACCGCGTGGTGCTGGTCGACCCGGCCGGGATCCTCGGCCAGTCCCCGGCGGGCGGCCACGACCTGTACGTCGCGATCACCCGCGC
>JBKQQQ010000546.1:0-2793 GCA_052144275.1 Streptosporangiaceae bacterium | reverse complement strand
CACCCGGAACGCGGCCAGGATGTCGGTGTGGGACGGCGTGTAGCCGGGGTCGTAGTAGGCGTCGCGGTAATCGTGCACCCCCGGCTGGTAGGTATCCCGCACGTCGGCGGCCCCAGGGTCAGACATGTTCGTGGTCATGGGCGGCCTCTCCTTACAGCTCCCGGGCGGATCATCTCGTCGTGAACGCTGAGCGGCGCCCGCCCTGGCTGTTCATGGCGTCCCGGGCGACGGCGGCCGGCGACCGCCGTCCCCAGCTCGCCTGCTTCCGCCGGCGGCTGCGCAAAGTCAGCCGCATGCGTCAAGGGCACGATCATGAAAACCCCTTCGGCGCCATGCGGTCGACAGCCCATGACACCAGGCTGCGGCCCCGGTACCCAGCGGAAGCAGTGCCGGAAGCCTCTCTCGCACAGGGACGTTTGTCCCTTGTCCGGGCAGCGACGTCAGCAGACGCATCGAAGATGACCAGGCTCATGGGAACCGCGACAAGCGACGGCGGTGACTGACCTGAGGCGGCTCGCGACTGCGGTCACTCGCTTACCGCCGCTCGCGATGCGCTGCACACCTGGCACGGCGCGGCGCGCAGCACCGATGACGCGCAGGACCCACTGGCGCGCAACTGCCAGGCGCGTCGGCGAGGCGTCGCCGGAAGGTTGGGTCTCCGCGCGGCTGGGGGCGTGAGCCCTGACTCACCAGGGACCGGTGCGGATCTGGTCAGGACCTTCGGCCCGTGCCGTACGCGCTCAGCCGGACTCACAATGGCGAGGTCCCTGCAGTGTTGCCATTTCCGGCGAGAGGCAGGCCAGCCGTGCGCGAGGCGCGCAAGACACTGACCCGGTACACCATCGAGTCCGAACATCGCCATCCCGGCTCGACCGGTGAGTTCTCGGGACTGCTCAACGCGGTGGCCACCGCCGTGAAGATCATCAGTAACCAGGTCAGCCGGGGCGCGCTGGCCGGCGCTGCGGGAAGCGCCGGCGTGGAGAACGTTCACGGCGGGGCGCAGAACAAGCTCGACCTCATCAGCAACGAGGTGATGATCGGCGAGACGGAATGGGCTGGGCACCTGGCCGCAATGGCGTCAGCCGAGATGGAAGGCATCTACCCCGTCCCGGCAACCGGGCGGCGCGGGAAGTACCTGCTGGTATTCGACCCGCTGGACGGCTCGGGCGACATCGACGCCAACATCTCGGTGGGCACGATCTTCTCGATCCTGCGCAGCCCCGACCCGGGAGCGGAGCCGCAGGCCGGGCACTTCCTGCAGCCGGGTACGGCTCAGGTGTGCGCGGGCTTCGCCTTGTACGGGCCGTCCACGATGCTGATCCTCACCACCGGCGAGGGCGTCGACGGATTCACCCTCGACCGCGACATCGGGGCGTTCGTTCTCACCCACCCGCAGTTGCGCATTCCAAAGGACTGCGCGGAGTTCGCGATCAACGCCTCCAACGAGCGGTTCTGGGAGCCGCCGGTGCGCCGCTACATCTCCGAGTGCCTGGCGGGCGGGACCGGGCCGCGAGGCCGGGACTTCACCATGCGCTGGATGGCCTCGCTGGTAGCGGAAACCTACCGCATCCTCACCCGCGGCGGTGTCTTCCTGTACCCCAAGGACAGCAAGGAACCAGCAGAGCCAGGGCAGCTCCGGCTGATGTATGAGTGCAATCCCATCTCGTTCATCATCGAGCAGGCCGGCGGCGGCGCGAGCACGGGATGCGGGCGCATCATGGAAATCCAGCCAGCGAGCCTGCACCAGCGCGTGCCGCTGATATTCGGATCCAGCAACGAGGTCGAGCGGATCGAGCGCTACCACCGCGACCATGCCAGCGCAGCCGAGTCGGCCTTCGACGACTCGCTGTTCAACATCCGGTCCCTGTTCCGGAGCCGGTAACTGGAGGAGGACTGGTGTCGGCTAAGCATCCGATCGTCGTCATCACCGGCTCGTCCGGCGCGGGCACGTCCTCGGTGACCAGGACCTTCCAGCACATCTTCCGGCGCGAGGCGATCAACGCGGCGATCGTGGAAGGCGACTCGTTCCACCGGTACGACCGAGAGCAGATGAAGGCCGCAACGGCGGCCGCCAGCAAGGAAGGCAACCACCACTTCTGTCATTTCTCGCCCGAGGCAAACCTGCTCGAGGAACTGGAGACGCTGTTCCGCGAATACGGCGAGCACGGCCGCGGCAAGGTCCGCAAGTACCTGCACGACCCGCAGGAGGCCAAGCCCTACGGGCAGCAGCCCGGGACGTTCACGCCCTGGGATGACGTCGACCCGGACAGCGACCTGCTCTTCTACGAGGGACTGCACGGTGCCGCGGTCACCGGCAAGGCGGACGTCGCCCAGCACGCGGACCTGCTGGTCGGGGTTGTCCCGATCATCAACCTGGAGTGGATCCAGAAGCTGCACCGAGACAAGACAGCCCGCGGCTACACCAGCGAAGACGTGGTCGACACGGTTCTGCGGCGCATGCCGGACTACGTGAATTACATCTGCCCGCAGTTTTCCCGCACGCACGTGAACTTCCAGCGGGTGCCGACCGTGGACACGTCCAACCCGTTCATCGCCCTCGACATCCCCAGCGCCGACGAGAGCTTCGTCGTCATCCGGTTCGCCAGGCCGAAGGGCATCGACTTTCCCTACCTGTTGTCGATGCTGCACGACTCGTTCATGTCACGGCCGAACATCATCGTCGTGCCGGGCGGGAAGATGGAGCTGGCAATGCAGCTGATCTTCACTCCGCTCATACTGCGGCTGATGGCGGCACGACGCCAGGCCTGAGCGCCCGCCCACGCGGTCATCCGC
>JBKQQQ010000545.1:0-2579 GCA_052144275.1 Streptosporangiaceae bacterium | reverse complement strand
ATCAGCGCGGTCGCGCCGCTGTCGCTGACGATGTAGGCGGCCTCGTCCGGCTTGAGGCGGTTGTTGACGGCGGTGATATACAAACCGGATCGCAGTGCGGCCCAGTACACCTCGAAGGCACGCAGGTTGTTCTCGGTCAGCAGCGCCACCGCGTCGCCCGGCCGCAGGCCCGCCTCGTGCAGCACGTGCGCTAGCTGGACCGAGCGCCGCTCAAGGTCTCCGTAGCTGAGCGTCTCGCCGGTGCCGGCCATGACCGCCGCGATGCTGTCCGGCGCCTCGGCTGCGTACATGCCTGGGTACATGGTCCTCCGCCGGGCCACGGTCAGGTTCGGCGTGCTCAAAGACTGGGTTAATTCACCTTAAAAATAGCCAGGTCTGTGGCCACGCGGCAAGCCCGCCTGGCCGGCCGGGACGCAGAAGCCGGTGCCGGCCATCCCGAGCGGCTCGACGCTCGGACTGGGCCGGTCGGAACAGCGGCGACCAGTCGCGCCCGGCGGCCGGGTCACCCGTGCCATCACCGAGCCGGTGCCCGGACAGGCCCGGCCGGCCGAACCAGCCTTCTCCGTGCTGAGGCAGCAGCGGGCAGGGCCGGGCCGCCGCGAGCAGCGCCGCGACATCGTCTGGCTCGAGCCCGGTGGCGGGCACCGGGCTCGAGCCACGCGGCCGGAAGGGAGTCCGTCCGCGGGAACAGGATCAGCCCGGTGCCGCCGGCCGCCGGATCAGCCACCAGCAGCGGGGGCGAGACCGGCCAGGACACCGAGCCGGGAGAGATCGTCGCGACCTGGCTGCGCGAAGGAGAGAGCACCCCGGTCCGCCGGTAACCGCAGCGAGGCACCAGGTCGCCTCCTACGGGCACGCAAAGTTCTCAATGCCACCACGCGCCTAGTACGCAGCGGTGCGGGCCGGCCGTCAGAGCTTGGTCAGCTTGGCGAAAGGCGACAAGATCCGTACCTGACGAGAACCAAATTCGATGATCAGGGCGGTATCGTCCTCAACGCGGATGACCCGGCCAAGCCCGTACTTATCGTGGGTCACCTGATCTTGCACGGCAAACTGCTCAATCGGGGGCTCCGCGGGCCTGGCGTTGAAGGGACTCGCGGGCAGATGGCGCCGGGTCGCGGCGCGGGCAGGCTTCATTACTTCCAGTATGCGCCTTCCCGGCCGTCGCCACTGGCTTCTGAGCTACCAGTTTCCCCGCGCCCCGCATCGACGGCCTGCCGGGTGCCGGCGTCAGGAAGCGGATCAGGCTACCGCCGGATGGCGCCCGGCAGCCGCCTGTCGTGATCCGGATGGGACCTAGCAGACCAAGGCCGCGGATAGCGGCCGGTCACGGTACCTGGCGGGCCACTGGCCATCGAAGACCTGCGCGGCTTCGTCCATCGTCGCGCCTCCCGCAGCCTTGCGCTGCGGTTCTCCGGAGCGCGCACGCAGTCCGTTCGGCCCATTGAAACCCTTGTAACCAGGAGTTTTTTAACCTAAGTTGTCCCACGCGAGGGTGGTCGTCGTCACTTCGCTGATAGGTCCGCTTCCGCGACGAGAGGACAGCCAAGGTGCCAACCAGCGAACTCAGCTACAAGTCGGCGGACGGCACGAAGATCGTCGCCTACCGGTGGGACCCGGAAGGCGACCCGCGCGCCGCGGTCCAGCTGACCCACGGGATGGGAGAGCACGCCCAGCGCTACGATCACGTCGCCCGCGCGCTGAACGACGCCGGCTTCGTCGTCTACGCCCAGGATCACCGCGGCCACGGCGCCAGCGCCGATCCAGATACATACGGGAACCTGGGTAAGGGCGGCTGGACCGCCCTGGTGGACGATATCGGCCTGCTCTCGGCCCAGATCAGGGCGGATCATCCGGGCCTGCCGCTCATCCTGCTCGGCCATAGCATGGGGTCGTTTGCCGTCCAGCAGTACCTGTTCGATCACAGCGCCGACGTCGATGGCGTCGTGCTGACCGGGACCGCCGCGATCGACCTGCTCGAGGGCGCGCTCGACCTGGACCAGCCGATAGACCTGGCCATGTTCAACGCGCCGTTCCAGCCTGCCCGCACCGACTACGACTGGCTGTCCCGTGACGAGGCCACCGTCGACGCCTACGTCGCCGATCCTCGCTGTGGCTTCGGGATCGACACTGATTCGGCCCGGGCCATGTTCATCGGCGCGCGGCGGGGCGCCGATCCGGCCCAGGTCGCCGCGATCAGGTCAAGCCTGCCGGTCTACATCGCCGTCGGCGAGGCCGACCCGGTCAACGGCGGCTTGACCCTGCTGACCCCGCTGACCGAACGGTACGAGGCCGCGGGCCTGGTCGACGTGACGGTCCGCACGTATCCCGACGCCCGGCACGAGATCCTGAACGAGACCAACCGAGACGAGGTCATCGCCGAGCTGAACCGCTGGCTCGACCGCGTCGTAGCCGGCTCCGGTCAGCGCGGCTAGGCGTCGCGGCGCGCCGACGGCCTCAGGCCGGCGGCGAGGATATCGATGCTCAAGGCCAGGATCCACACCGGGAATAGCAACTCCACCCAGGGTGAGAAGCCGACGCCGATCAGGAGCACCAGCGCGCTCACGAGCCCGGCCACG
>JBKQQQ010000544.1:0-5963 GCA_052144275.1 Streptosporangiaceae bacterium | reverse complement strand
GGCGTGCCGTTCTACTCGATCTCCGGTTCGGACTTCGTCGAGATGTTCGTCGGTGTCGGCGCGTCCCGGGTCCGCGACCTGTTCGAGCAGGCCAAGGCGAACGCCCCCGCGATCGTGTTCGTCGACGAGATCGACGCCGTGGGACGGCACCGCGGCGCCGGCCTGGGCGGCGGCCACGACGAGCGCGAGCAGACGCTGAACCAGATGCTGGTCGAACTGGACGGCTTCGACACCAAGGGCGGCGTCATCGTGATCGCGGCCACCAACCGGCCCGACATCCTCGACCCGGCGCTGCTCCGTCCCGGCCGTTTCGACCGGCAGATCGTGGTGGCCCAGCCGGACCTGGCTGGCCGCAAGGGAATCCTGCGGGTACACGCCCGGGGCAAGCCCATCGCGCCCGATGCCGACCTTGACATCATCGCCCGGCGCACGCCCGGGTTCACCGGCGCCGACCTGGCCAACGTGATCAACGAGGGCGCGCTGCTGACCGCGCGGCACAACGGCAAGCAGATCACGATGGAGGCGCTCGAAGAGGCCATCGACCGGGTCATGGCGGGCCCGGAGCGCAAGAGCGTCCTGCTGTCGGAGAAGGAGCGGAAGGTCATCGCCTACCACGAGGGCGGCCACGCGCTCGTCGGCCACGCGATGCCGCACGCCGATCCGGTGCACAAGGTGACGATCATCCCGCGCGGCCGTGCGCTCGGCTACACCAGCGCCCTGCCGACCGAGGACAAGTTCCTGGTCACCCGCGCCGAGATGCTCGACCAGCTCGCCATGCTCCTGGGCGGGCGCACCGCCGAGGAGCTCATCTTCCACGAGCCCACGACCGGCGCCGCCAACGACATCGAGAAGGCCACCCAGATCGCCCGCGGCATGATCACCGAATACGGCATGAGCGAGCGCCTGGGCGCACGCAAGTTCGGCCACGGTGACGGCGAGCCGTTCCTGGGCCGGGACATGTCGCACAACCGGGACTACTCCGAGGAAATCGCCTCCTCGATCGACGAGGAGATCCGCCGCCTGATCGAGTCCGCGCACGACGAGGCCTGGGAGGTTCTCGTCGAGTACCGCGACGTGCTCGACGCGCTGGTGCTGCGCCTGCTGGACAAGGAGACCGTGGGCAGGACCGAGGTCCTGGAGCTCTTCGCGACGGTGCAGAAGCGGCCGGTCCGCGGTTCGTACACGGGCTACGGCAAGCGCCTGCCCTCGGACCGCCCGCCGGTGCTCTCGCCCAAGGAACTCGCCCTCGCGGCCGCTGACCCCAGCACGGGCAACGGCGGCATGGCGCTGCCCGCCAACGGCCAGTCCTTCGGCTTCAACCCCACGGGCGCGGGATCGCCGGGCGGCTTCGGCAACGAGCCCGGTCACGGCGAGCCCCAAGACGACGTATGACCGAGGGCGTTGCGGCCGCCCGGGGGACGCAGGCCAGGCCGTGAACGGCCGGGCTGATGGCAGCAGGCCCTCCGGCGGCACTGGCCATCAGGGCAATGGCCACGAGTTCGACCTGCCGCGCATCGAGCGCGCGGTCAGGGAGATCCTGGTCGCGATCGGCGAGGACCCGGAGCGCGAGGGCCTGCGCGACACCCCGGCCAGGGTCGCGCGGGCCTACGCGGAGCAGTTCGCCGGGCTGCGGCAGCGCCCGCAGGACGTGCTCACCACCGTGTTCGACGCGGACCATGACGAGATGGTCATCGTCCGCGACATCGAGGTGTACGGGACGTGCGAACATCACCTGGTCCCGTTCATCGGCGTCGCGCACATCGGCTACATCCCGAACACCAAGGGACAGATCACCGGGCTATCCAAGCTGGCCCGGCTGGTCGACGTGTACGCCCGGCGCCCGCAGGTGCAGGAACGGATGACCAGCCAGATAGCCGACGCCCTGGTGGAGACCCTGGAGCCGCGCGGCGTGGTGGTGGTCATCGAGGCCGAACACCTGTGCATGACGATGCGCGGCGTGCGCAAGCCGGGAGCGCGGACGGTGACCTCGGCAGTGCGCGGCGCCTTCCGCGACAACAACATCACCCGCGCCGAGGCGATGAGCATTATTTACGGCCGCCACTGAACTGAAACGGCTCCCGCGGCGTCTATTGGGTAGGCCAGCGGCCATCGACGCCTGCCGGGAAAGAAACCGAAGGGCAAGTTCCGGTATTTCCGGCAGCGGCTGCTGACTCCGTCCCCATAGATGGGGGCTTTGCCTACGCTTGGAGGTAGCGTGAAAGCAGGACGCGAGGCGGCGCGATGACCACGCTGACCTATCGTGCCCCAGGGCCTGATAAGAAAGCTGCCGAGATGAGCGACAGCGACGAAGCTGGACACGCGAACCGCGCGCACGTACCCGTGGCCAAGGCCGACGGCACGCACGCTCCCGCCGGGCCGCCGAGCTTTGCTGACCGCAGGCGCCAGCACGCCTGGGTGCCCCGCATCCTGGCGTTGCTCACCGCGCTCATCGGCCTGTCGGACATCCTCGGCATCTTCAAGCCTGACCTGGCGCACCGCCTGCACAAGATCACCTACCTGGTGCCGGGGACGCTGACCAACGTCACCCGCACCGCCGACGTGGTCATCGGGCTGATGCTGCTGCTGCTCGCGCACGGCCTGCGCCGCAGGAAACGGCGTGCCTGGCAGGCGGTGGCGGCCCTGCTCGCGTTCGACATCGCCATCCACTTCTTCCACTCGCAGCGGATCCTGACCGCCAGCGTCGCGATCGTGGTTCTCATCGGGCTGCTCTACTTCCGGGACGAGTTCTACGCCGAGGGAGACCAGCGCACCCGGTGGCGGGCCTTGTGGGTCTTCGGCGGCCTGATCGTGGCGGACGTCGTCATCGGCCTGTCCTACATCCTGCTGGCCCGGGGGCTGGTGGAGGATTACTCACTGGGCCAGCGGGTGGAGGAAGTCATCACCGGCCTGGTCGGGGTGTCGGGGCCGGTTCAGTGGGTGCCAGAGGCCCGCGGCGACCTGTTCGGCATCCTCACCAGCGCGCTGGGTATCTTCACCCTCGTCGTCACCGTGTACCTGTTCCTGCGCCCGGCCGAGCCCCGGGCGCGGCTGGGCGGCGCGGACGCGGCCCGGGTCAGGGAACTGCTGGTCAAGCACGGGGACAGGGACTCGCTCGGCTACTTCGCGCTGCGCGACGACAAGAGCGTGATCTGGTCGCCGACCGGCAAGGCCTGCATCTGCTACCGGGTCGTGTCGGGGGTGATGCTGGCCAGCGGCGACCCGATCGGCGACCCGGAGGCCTGGCCCGGCGTGATCGCTCCTTTCCTGGACGAGGCGGCCCGGCACGCCTGGGCGCCGGCCGTGATGGGGTGCAGCGAGCTCGGCGCGGAGGTGTGGTGCCGTGAGGGCGGCCTGACCGCGCTCGAGCTCGGCGACGAGGCGATCGTGAACGTGGCCGACTTCAGCCTGTCCGGCCGGTCGATGCGGAACGTCAGGCAGATGGTCAACCGGGTGGCCAAGCACGGCTACGTCGCCGAAGTCCGCCGGGTCGGCGACATCCCGCGCCGGGAACTCGACGCCATCGTCAAGACCACGGATTCCTGGCGCGGCAGCCAGACCGAGCGCGGCTTCTCGATGGCCCTCGGCCGGATCGGCGCACCCGGCGACGATGACTGCGTGCTCGCCACCGCGACCGAGGACGGGGTCGTCCGGGCGGTGCTGCAACTGGTCCCCTGGGGCTCCGACGGCCTGTCGCTCGACCTGATGCAGCGCGACAAGGGCGCCCAGGGCGGACTCAACGACTTCCTGATCACCGAGACCATCAAGGCCGCCTCCAACCTCGGCGTGAAGCGCATATCGCTGAACTTCGCCGTCTTCCGGGCCGCGCTCGAGCGCGGCGAGCGGATCGGCGCGGGCCCGGTGCTCCGGGCCTGGCGGTCGGTGCTCATCTTCATGTCCAAGTGGTTCCAGATCGAGTCGCTCTACAAGTTCAACGCCAAGTTCTGCCCTGTCTGGCAGCCGCGGTTCTTCGTCTTCCCGAGCTCGAAGGACGCGCCGAGGATCGCGCTGGCCGCGCTCGAGGCGGAGGCGTTCCTGGTCTGGCCGCGGCTCGGGCTGCGCCGGATCGCGCGGAAGCTCGGCCTGGTCAAGCTCAGGCGCCAGCCGCGCCGGGAGCCGGTGCCCCAACGGTGACGTTCCAGCTTCCCGGCTTGCCCAGCGCGGACCGCTGCCTGGTCATGGGCGTGGTGAACGTCACGCCCGACTCGTTCTCCGACGGCGGTCAGTGGTACGGGGCGGACGCGGCCATCGCGCACGGGCTGGAACTGGCGGCGCAAGGCGCGGACATCGTGGACGTCGGCGGCGAGTCGACCAGGCCCGGGGCCCAGCGCATCTCCGCCGAAGAGGAGCTGCGGCGGATCGGGCCCGTGGTCACCGAACTCGTCCAGGCCGGGGTGCCGACCTCGATCGACACGATGCGGGCGCCGGTGGCGGAGTTCGCGCTGAACGCGGGCGCGCATCTGGTCAACGACGTGAGCGGCGGCCTCGCCGATCCGGACATGCCGCGGCTGGTCGCGGCGGCGGGGGTTTCCTACGTGGTGATGCACTGGCGCGGCCACAGTCGTGACATGTACTCGCGTGCGGTCTACGCCGACGTGGTGGCCGAGGTCCGCGACGAACTGGCCCGGCGGGTGGACGCCGTCGTGCACGCGGGGGTGGACCCCGGATGCATCGTGGTCGATCCCGGTCTCGGGTTCGGCAAGCGGCCCGAGCACAACTGGCCGCTGCTCACCCACCTCGAACAGGTGGGCACGCTCGCCGGAGGGACCTTCCCCGTCCTGGTCGGAGCGTCGAGGAAGCGTTTCCTCGGCAACCTGCTGGCCGGCCAGGACGGCACGCCGAGGCCGTTCGCCGACTGTGACGGGGCCACGGTGGCGATCACGGCGCTCGCCGCCGCGGCCGGCGCCTGGTGCGCGCGGGTGCACCAGGTGCCGCTGAACGCGGACGCCGTCCGGGTCGCCGCCGCCTGGCATAATGCCGCGCCCGCGGCTACGGGCGCCGCCGACCCTCCGCTGCCGGTGGTGCGCGCCATCACCGGCCGGTCCTGACCGTGCGCCACCGCGTGGTGCTGTCCGTAGGCAGCAACCTGGACGACCGGCTGGGTACCCTTCAAGGATGCGTGCAAGCCATCGGCGGCCTTCCGGATACTGACGTGCTGGCCATCTCGCCCGTCTACGAGACCGCCCCGGTCGGCGGCCCGGCGCAGCCCGATTACCTGAACGCGGTGCTCATCGTGTCGACCGGCCTGCCCCCGCTCGACCTGCTGGCGGCGGCCCAGCGCATCGAGGCGGATTTCGGCCGGGTCCGGGGCGCAGGAGCCGAGCGGTTCGGGCCGCGAACCCTCGACGTCGACGTCATCAGCTACGCGGAAGAGATCAGCGGCGACCCGGTGCTCACCCTGCCCCACCCCCGCGCGCACGAGCGGGCCTTCGTCCTCGCCCCGTGGCACGATGTCGACGCCGGGGCCAGCCTGCCCGGGCGAGGGCCGGTGGCGGGCTTGCTCGCCAGGCTCGACCGCCACGACGTCCGGCGCCAGCCGGACATGGTTCTCCGGCGCCCTCGTCCCAAAGAGCCCGACGACCCCCCCAAGCCCGGCGCCCCGGCGCGGATCTCATGAAACCGACCCGCGTCTCGACGCTCGTCGTGGTCACCGTCGTCTGCGCGGCCGTGACCTGGCTGGCGCTCCGGTCGGTTTACCAGCACCTGCCGCCGCTGCCCTGGACGGGAGTGCCCGCGCTGCTCGTGGCCGCGCTGGCGGAAGCGTGGACGGGCCGCGACCTGCGAGCCCGGATCGCCGGACGGCGCGGCCTGAAGCCTGCCGCGCCGCTGTTCGTGTCCCGGATGGTGGCGCTGGCCAAGGCCAGTTCGCTGGCGGCGGCGATAATCGCCGGCCTCGCGGCGGGTTTCGACATCTACCTGAGCGGCACGCTGAACGCTAGCGTGCCGCGCCAGGACGCCGTCACCGC
>JBKQQQ010000543.1:0-5218 GCA_052144275.1 Streptosporangiaceae bacterium | reverse complement strand
CGGTCGCGGATCTGAAGACATGGCGGATTCTATTCACGGATTACCGGCGACCTCTCCGGACGTTCCTCACATCCTTCAGGGCTGCCATCGGCTTGTACTTTTTTAAACTCAGTTTTGCATAATCCTCCTGGTGCTGTTATGAATTAGGGGCTGGTGTTGTTGTAGATATAGATGACTAGATGGGAGGTGAAGAAACGTCAGTGAGGGACAGGTTGGCAGCAGCGGCGGAAGATGGTGCCCTTGAAGCTGTCGGGCACTGGATGACGGTGGGGGAGTATCACGGCGACTTGGGGGGATTTGCGCCCATCGTGACCGAACGCCTTGCGGTAACCCCAGAATGTGCCGAAGCGCTGCGGATAGCCGTCGAAGCTACGATTATTGCCGCTGAAACGCAAGCCGAGTATGACGCACTGAGAGAAGCCGAAGACAACGAAGAAGCCGAAGACGACTAGCCCCATGCCAGAGCCCCAGCCAAATGGTATGAACAGATAGATGTGAGGTGAAGACATGGCGGAAATCCGGGTGGTTGCTGAGCAGGTGTTCAGCAAGGAGACTGACGGGCAAGGTTCGCTGGTCATCAGGCGCGCCGGAGAGCAGAGGAGAATTGCCGTTATCG
Source organism: Streptosporangiaceae bacterium (assembly GCA_052144275.1). Classification (GTDB taxonomy): domain Bacteria; phylum Actinomycetota; class Actinomycetes; order Streptosporangiales; family Streptosporangiaceae; genus Palsa-504. The sequence goes on along the minus strand of JBKQQQ010000543.1, from coordinate 4,602 downwards.
ACAGTGGAAACACCATACGTGCCGAAATCTGGCTTGATCCCGAGCAGACCGAAGCGCTTCTGAAGGCACTACAGGCTGACGCCTGACCAGCCCCACAGCAGAGCCCCAGCCGTCCGAAGTGGCTAGGGCTCTGGTATGTCTAAGATACATCTGACCTGCGCTAAGTCCGGTTGGCACCCCCCTGGTTAGTGTCCGCCACCGCTCCGCCTTCGCCTGCAGATCACCGAGCGCGGCGGAGTCTGCAGCCTGCGGCGTGCCGAGCCGCCGTTCCGTACTCCTGGCTGGCCCCTGCCGCTCTCAAAAGTCCCATGCCGTAACAGGCATTCTGTGCTGACAGCCTTTGGCAAGATGATGGTCGAGGAACGCACGGCATCACCCGAATACTGCTTTGAGCAGAGGGCGGTTATCCCTGTTGACGGAGAAGGACCTCAAGGCCATCCGGATCCCGGTCGAGCCCGAAGCCCAACTCTCCCTCGAGGCCGGCGTGGTCCTCGAAGTCACTGTCGGGTGGCCGGCCGGCCCTGCAGGCGAGCGACCTGTCGATAGAGGTAGCGCTGCTGCTGGAGGTTCGTGGCCACCCGGGCTGCGTGTAGGCGCTCACCGGGTTGTCGTCCAAGCGGAGCAGGACGTCGTAGAGGGCGGCGATCTGGGGCCAGTCGGTCGCTTCGGGGCTCTGCGCCTCATCGTGGAGGGCGGCGATAGCTGCCTGGAGCTGGTACGGCCCGATGGGGCCGCGGGGAAGGGCGGCGGTGACGAGCGCGATCCCCTCCTCGGTGGCACTCCGGTCCCGCCGGCTGCGGTCCTGCTCCGCCATGGGGATGAGCGACCCGTCGGGGCCGGATTTCATACGGGACATAACCCCAGGTGAGCAGCCCTGGCTCTACCGGGTGCGCTACCGGCGCTCGCGCGGACCGGCGCGGTGGTGTCCACGGCGCCGCCGATCTGCCAGAACATCGCGCTCCGAGGCTGTCCTCGCCGGTACAAAGCCGGCCGAGCCCGCTCAAAAGATGAACGGCACGAGCATCTTGGTCGAGCGCTTGTACACCGGGTAGGTGTCTGGGAACTGCCCGGTCAAGTAGTGCTCCTCGACGGTCGCGCTGTAGACGAAGTAGACACCGGCCAGGGCCACGGCGGTCAGCCACAGCCAGCTCAGCGCCACCGCGGTGCCTACGCCGGCGACCAGGATGCCCGAGTAGATCGGGTGGCGGACCAGGTGGTAGGGGCCGCTGGTCACCAGCTCTGGCTCGTCCTTCTGCGTCATCGGGGTGCCCCAGTTGCGCCCGATGTGCACGCGCGCCCAGATCGCGAACCCCAACCCTAGACAGAAGAGGGCGAGCCCGAGGCCAGCGCGCCACGGGTCCGTGTTGAGGCCGTGCCCCCGAAAGGCCCCCAAGCGGAGCAAGAGAATCACGACGACAACGATCACCGCCCTGATACCCAGCTCGCGGGACCACGGCACGCGGCCCCTCTTCATAGAAAAGGCCGCCACGAGCCAGTACAGCCAGAACGCTGCCCATCCGATGGCAAGGACGAGCTCTACCACATGCATCATGACTCAGACTGCCACAGTGCCTGGCGGTACGCGACGAGGAGCTCAGGTTCGGGATCGGAAGAGGCATCATGGAGCGCCTGTCCAGGCCGGCCGACGAGCAGCAGGTCGGGCCGCTCGCCTTCTGGCCTGTTCGCCATCGCCATGGCCGCCGGGCGTCCGAGGCCTCCGGTGGGTCCGGTGATCAGGACGGTTCCAGAGCTGATCTCACTCATCGCGGCTCACCACGCGACCGCCGGGGCCCTTGTCCGCCCCGGTGATCAGTGTCGTGGTCATGCGTTCACCAGCCCAGCTCGCCGTCGTCTTCCTGGAACGTGCCAGTGGGCCCGTCCTTGCCGATCGTGGCCATCCGGACGATATTACGGGCGCTGATCTCGACCGGCCGGCCGTGCTCGTTCTTCACCCCGCCGAGCTCGGTCGCGGTGTAGCCGGGCTCGACCGCGTTGAACTTCACTTCCGGCACGGCCCGCGCGTACTGGACCGTGAGCATCGAGACGGCCGCCTTGCTCGCGCCGTAGACGATGGCCGAGACCTGCGAGGCCGGCCGCGATGGCTCGTGGTTGGCCCAGAACGAGCCGAGCGCGCTCGAGATGTTCACCACGACAGGGCTCTGCGACCTCCGCAGGAGCGGGAGCGCCGCCTCGGTGACCCGGATGATGCCAACGGCATTCGTGTCGAACACCCGCAGCGCATCCGGCCCGTTGAGCGCGAGCATCCCGATGCCGGCGTTGTTGACCAAGACGTCGAGCCCGCCGCCGACCTCGATCTGAGCGAAGGCGGCGGCGACTGAGGCGTCGTCGGTCACGTCGAGCTGAACGAACCGGGCGCCAAGCTCGTCGGCTGCCTCACGGCCACGGGCCTCGTCGCGGGCGCCGGCGTACACGGTGTGCCCGGCGGCGACGAGCTGCCTGGCGGTCTCCCTGCCCAGGCCCTTGTTCGCCCCGGTGATCAGTGTGGTTGTCATTCTCCGAGTCTGCGTCGTGCGCACGCCTGCAGGAAGTGGTCCCGTTGTCGTAGGACTGCCAGGGCCACCACAACGCGCACCGAGTCGCGCAGACTGGATGTGTGGAGTCGTGGGAGTTCGGCCAGGCCGTACGCCGCTGGCGCGACCGCGCCGCCCCGGAGACGGCGGGCGTGCCGGCCGGTGGCCCCCGGCGCGCTGCCGGGCTGCGCCGCGAGGAGCTCGCCGGGCTGGCCGGCATCTCGGTGGACTACCTGACCCGGCTGGAGCAGGGACGGGCCACCTCGCCGTCGTCGCAGGTCGTGGAGGCTCTCGCCCGGGCGCTGCGGCTGTCGGACACCGAGCGGGAGCTGCTCTTCCGGCTCGCGGGCCAGGCCGCGCCGGGGCGCGATGTCGTCCCGACCCGCATCACGGCGAGCGTGCAGCGCCTGCTCGACCGGCTCTCGCACACTCCGGTCGCCGTGCACGACGCCGCGTGGAACCTGATCGTGGCCAACCAGCCTTACGACGCGCTGATGGGCGCAACCACGTCGTGGCGCGGGATCGAGCGCAACGGGGTCTGGCGCAACCTCGTCGGCCCCGGCAACCGCACCGTCCACACGCCCAAGGAGCAGGCCCGCTTCGAGTCCCTGCTCGTCGCCGACCTGCGCATGACCGCGGCCCGCTATCCCGCCGACCGCGCGCTCAAGCGGCTGGTCGCCGAGCTGACCTCGCACAGCCCGCGCTTCGCCGAGCTGTGGAAGTCGGGCGAGGTCGGCTCGCCCCAGGATCAGTCCCGGCACAAGATCATCGACCACCCCGACGTCGGACTCATCGCACTCGACTGCGACGCCCTCATCGTCGCCGGCGACGACCTGCGGATCACGGTCTACACCGCCGAACCCGGCACCCAGGACGCCGAACGGCTCGCACTCGCCGTCGTCCTCGGCACACAGGCGCTCATGGTGGCGGAGCAGGCCGGGACGGAGCTGCCGACGTGAGCGACTATGACGTGATTGTTCAGGGTGGCGGGGCGCCCGGGGCGCATTGCGCTGCGGCGCTGGCTGCGCCTGGCCGTGGTTGAGCGGGAGCTGGTCGGCGGTGAGTGCTATTCGTCTGGGGACACGATGGATCGGCATTTATCCGTGTGCAGCGGCGCACGTGAGCGCTGACGCGATCGCAACCCATTGTCACGGACTGCCGGTCATTATGCCGTCGTAGGTCGGCGTGCCCGGGCGCTGCGCGCTGGCGCCATAGCGGCGCAGCATCTGCGGGGAGGTTTCAGAAGTCCGCGGTCGCCGGGCGCCGGCGGGACGCGGATGCTGACCGGCGGGTTCATGCCGGTGTGATCGCCGGGCGATGCAGGTGCGGGGGGCGATGATGAGACGATGTGATCTTCAGGCAAGTGACAGCCTTGGGGGAGGGGGACGAAGATGACCTCACCGGCCGCTCGCAGGCGGAGCCAGTTCATCGATGCGGTGATCGGTGATTACGCGGCGGCGCATTCCACCCCGCCCGACGCTGACCAGCTGGAGTTGCAGCGCATCACGCAGGCCAGGACTGGCCGGGCTGCGGGCATGCAGATCGGCGATGACCAGGCGGTGCTGATGGAGATGCTGGTCCGGGCCATGGGAGCCACGCGGGCGGTGGAGATCGGCACGTTTACCGGCTATTCGGCTCTGGCGGTGGCGCGGGGCCTGGGTCCGGGTGGGCGGCTGCTGTGCTGTGACGTGAGCGAGGAGTGGACGTCGATCGCCCGCGCGGCGTGGCAGGAAGCCGGGGTCGCTGACCGGATCGAGCTTCGTGTCGGCCCGGGTCTGGCGACCCTGCGCTCGCTGCCGCTTGGTGAGCAGTTCGATTTCGCGTTCATCGACGCGGACAAGACGGGCTACGCCTCGTATTACGAGGAGGTGCTGGCCCGCCTGCGGCCGGGAGGCCTGATGCTCCTGGATAACACGCTGCAGGGCGGCCACGTGGCCGGTGGTCTGGCGGGTGACGAGGACGTCGCGGCGATCCGTTCCCTCAACGACGCGATCGCCGCCGATCCGCGCGTGAAAGTGGTGCTGATTCCCATCGGGGACGGTGTCAGTGTCGTGCAGAAACTCGGTGAACG
>JBKQQQ010000542.1:0-12468 GCA_052144275.1 Streptosporangiaceae bacterium | reverse complement strand
AGCACGTTGGTGGCGCCGTCTGGCGCGAATCCGGCCCGTTCGTAGAACCGGCGGGCACGGCTGTTGTCCCGCAGCACCCACAGCGTGATGGATAGGTAGCCTGCTCCGGAGGTCCTGGCCAGCACCCGCTCCATGAGCGCGCGGCCGGTGCCGGTCGACCACCAGGCTGGGCGGACGTACAGCGCGTAGAGCTCGGCGACGCTGCCGTCCCGGCCGCCTGTGGTCAGCGGATGCGGCCACGGCGCGCTCAGCACATCCGTCTCGGGACCGAAGGAGGCGTAGCCGACGATGCCTGACGCGGTCGGCTCTCCGGCTTGACCTGGGTCTTCTTGGCCAGTGGCCACCGCGACGAGTATGCGCTGCCAGGGCCGGGTCCGGAACGTCTGCCGTACGCGGGCGCCGTGATCGGGGGCGGTGACGCGGTCGATGATCTCGGCCGGGATGATGCCCTCGTAGGCGGCGAACCAGCCTTCCCGCTGCACCGCCGCGATCTGCGCCGCATCCGCCGCCGAACCGGCCCGGATCACCACCACCCGGACAAAGCTATCGAATCCGCAGGGCGAGGAAGAAATCCACCTGATCGTTCAGGCTGGACAGGTCACGCCCGGTCAGCTCCTCGATCCGCCTGATCCGGTAGCGCACGGTGTTGACGTGCACGTACATCTTCGCCGCGCACGCGTTCCAGGAGCCGGAGCAAGCCAGGAACTCCCGCAGCGTCGGCAGCAACTCGGCCCGGTGCCGGTCGTCGTAGGCCACCAGCGGGCCGAGCAGGCGCTCGCGGAAGGAGCGCAGGACGCTGGCCGGGACGGTGGCCAGCAAGAGCTCGTGTGAGGCCACTTCGTCGCTGGTCACGACCGAGATGGCCGTGCCGCCCCGGAGCGTGGCCAGCCGTTGCGCGCTGCCGGCCTCGTGCCACGCGCCAGACAACGCCGTCACGCCCTCGGCCGGCGCGCTCACCCCCACGGTGAGCCTGATCCGGGAGCGGTCGGATTCCAAGACCGGCTGCGCCCCGCGGATCGCGGCCGCGAACAGGTGCGCGGCTGAGGCGGTGTCGTCCGGGGCGGGGTCGTCCGGGGCACGATCGCCCGGGGAAGGGACCAGCAGGACTATCTCGTCGCCGAGCGGCGCGACGAGAGCCCCCTCCGCGACGGGCAACGCCAGTTCCCCAGCCAGGTCGCAGCGCCAGCGATCGGCGTTCGGGCCGGTCACCATCGCCGACGCCGCCGCGCTCATGGCGGCGACCAGGTAGCGTCCGTCGGGAGGCAGCCCGGCCGCGCGCATCAGCGAGGCGATCTCGGCCGGGGCGGCGCCCTCGGCATTCCCGGACGCGAGCATGGTGACAATCGCCTCGGCCAGCCTGCGGTCGCCGGTCCGGGCGGCATCGAGCCTGGCCCGCTCGAGCGCCACGTCCGCAGCCAGTTCGGCCACGGATTCCCGCAGCTCATGCGGCCAGTCCTGCTCGCGCCCCGCGCAGGCGAGGAACCAGCTGGTGATCCTCGGCTCGCCGCCCACCCCGAACAGCGTGTACTTCCCCGCGCCCGCCCCCGGCGCGCTCACCTCGCTGGGAGCGGGCAGCCGGTCCGCCTTGAGGTACTCGCACGCCAGCCGGAGCGCGAGCGGTCCGGGCAGGGACGCGCCGGTCCCGCCCACGACCCGGCCCAGCCCGGTCAGCAGCCAGCATTCCACCCCGAGCTCGCGGCCCATCAGGCGGAACATCGCATCCAGCCCGGCGCCCTCGGCCACCGCGGAAAGCAGCAGCCTGCGCCGCCCGAGGACCCGGGTCATCGCGGTCGCCCGGTCGCCGCTCAGCCGCCGTCCCACCTCTTCGGTGACGGCGGCGAACGAGGTCTCGGGCGGCACCGCGAGCAGGGTGATGCCGTGCCGCCCGCACGCCTGGATCACCTCGGCAGGCACCTTGCCCAGAGCCTCCCCCGCGCCAAGCGCGGCGACTCCGGCTTTGACCAGCGCCGACACGAACCGGTCGGCGTCGCCAGGCTCCCGGCACCAGATCAGGCCGGTCAGCACCAGGTCTCCTGGCGTTAGGTAGCGGCTGGGATCGGGTAGGTCGGTGGTGTACACGCGCCGGATCGTCCGGTCCATGCCCGAGACGTCGGTCAGCAGGCTGAGGCCGAGACCAGGCACATCGAGCAGGTCCCTGACCCGCACGGAATCACCTCCAGCGGTGAAGCGTTCCCGCGCACCATAACCCGCCATTGTTTAGCGAAAGCTACAAAACGGCCTGAGCCAGGTTACCTGTGATTCAGTTGGCGGGCGGCTACCGGCTGTTCGGCCGGGCCTGATTGGATGTTCGCATGGCGAACCTGAGCCCGCGGGCGCCCGCACCCGCCACCCTCAGTTCCTTCAACGCGGCGCCGACGCAGGACGCCGAGCGGGACGTCCTGGCGTGCTGCGCGTCGAGCACGTTCGCGAAGGCGATCGCCGGCGGCCGGCCCTACCGGGATCCGGCCGCGCTGCGAGCCGCCATTGACACCGCATTCGACGCTTTGACCTGGGACGATATCGTCGAGAGCATGAACGGGCATCCGCGGATCGGCGATCGTGCCGCCGGCAGCGGGATGTCGGCCGCGGAGCAGTCGGAGGCCGCGGCGGCCAGCGACCAGGTACGGCAGGGGCTTGCGGAAGGAAACCTCGCCTACGAAAAGCGCTTCGGCCACATTTTCCTGATCTGCGCCAGCGGCGCGAGCGGCCAGGAGATGCTCGCCAGGCTGCGGGCCAGGCTCGGGAACGATCAGGATGCCGAACGGGCCGTCGTGCGTGCGGAACTGCTGAAGATAACCCGCCTGCGGATGACGAAGCTGCTGGGCCTGTGACGCTGTCCACGCATGTTCTCGACGCGACGACCGGGCGTCCCGCGGCGGGTATCCGGGTCTGGCTGGAACGCGGCGGCGACGGCAGGTGGGTGCCATCCGGCCAGGGCCAGACCGGCCCCGACGGGCGGCTTCGCCTGCCTGGCGACGAGAGCGCCGGGCAGTTCGAGCCTGGCATCTACCGCATCACGTTCGCCAGCGGGGCTTACTTCGGCGCGCGCGGCTCTGCTTCGTTCTACCCGGAGGTCACGATCACCTTCGAGATGACCGAACGGGACGAGCACTACCACGTGCCGCTGCTGCTCAGCCCGTTCGCCTACTCCACCTACCGGGGAAGCTGATCAGCCTAGCCACCCGCCATCGCGCCCACGATCAGGTACGGTTCGGCGCCGGCCACGACGGCCTCGGGCAGCGGGGTGTCCGGCTGCTCATGCGACAGGTCCTGTTCGCAGGCGAAGAACCTGATGAACGCCCGCCGTTTCCTGGTCCGCTGGTCGCGGATGGTGCCGCGTAGCATCGGGTACCTGGCTTCCAGTGCGTCGAGCACCGAGCCCTGGGTGACCTGGCCCGCGACGTCGAGTCTCACCTCGCCGCCGACGCGGGCCAGGGTCCGCAGGTGCGCGGGCAGCGCCACCCGGATCACGTCAGCGCCCCGGTCCTGACAGGGCCGGTCCTGACAAGGTCTGCACCTCCACGGACAGCACGGCGGGCAGGTCGCGGACGATCGGCTCCCAGCTGTCCCCGGAGTCGGCCGAGGCGTACACCTGTCCCCCGGTGGTGCCGAAGTAGATCCCGCAGGAGTCGAGGGAGTCGACGGCCATCGCGTCGCGGAGCACGTTGACGTAGCAGTGCTCCTGCGGCAGGCCCTTGGTGAGCGGCTCCCACTCGTCCCCGCCGGTGCGACTGCGGTAGACCCGCAGCCTGCCCTCCGGCGGGAAATGGTGCGAGTCGCTGGTGATCGGCACCACGTAGACGGTCTCCGGCTGGTGGGCGTGCACGTCGATGGGGAAGCCGAAGTCGGTCGGCAGGTCTCCGCTGACTTCGCGCCAGGACTCCCCGGCGTCGTCGCTGCGCATCACGTCCCAGTGCTTCTGCATGTACAGCACGGACGGGCGCGACGGGTGCATCGCCAGGTTGTGCACGCAATGGCCGACCTCGGCGTCGGAATCCGGGATCCCTTCGGAGCGCAGGCCGCGGTTCACCGGCCGCCAGGTCTCACCCGCGTCATCGGACCGGAACGCGCCCGCGGCCGAGATGGCCGCGAAGATCCGCCCGGGCCGGGACGGATCCAGGATGATGGTGTGCAGGCACATCCCGCCTGCCCCCGGTTGCCACGACGGCCCGGACTTGTGGCCGCGCAGCCCCGGCAGTTCCTGCCAGTGCCGCCCGCCGTCGGTCGACCGGAACAGGCCGGCGTCCTCCACCCCGGCGTAGACGGTGTCCGGGTCGTCGAGCGAGGGTTCCAGGTGCCAGACCCGGGCGAACTCCCACGGGTGCGGCGTGCCGTCGTACCACTGGTGCGTGCCGGGCTCGCCCTGGTAGCTGAACTCGTTGCCGACCGGCTCCCAGGTCACCCCGCCATCATCAGAACGCTGGATCACCTGCCCGAACCACCCGCTGCACTGCGAGGCGTACAGCCGGTCCGCGTCGGCGGGCGACCCCTTGAGGTGGTAGATCTCCCAGCCGGCGAAATGCGGCCCGCTGACGTCCCATTTCTCACGCTTGCCGTCCGAAGTCAGCACGAACGCGCCCTTACGCGTCCCCACCAGTACACGTACACCGCTCATCGGCAAACCCCTTTCATAGGCGAACTGGCACGGTTCTTCGCGGTTCTGACGACGGCCAGGCCGCGGAATCATCGGCAGCCGCCTGTATATTTATCGCCGCCCGATCGGACGACGCCCCGAGACATTCCGCAACCAATGATTGCGGCGGTAAATTAAAAATTGCGCCATACGGTCCCGGCATTCACGTCACAGCTATTCAGGCTGTGGCATTGATGGTAAACCCGATGCGAGCTGACTGGCTCAGCTCAGCCCGGACCACAGATAGCGGACGCCGATGGCGATCACCATGACGCCCACGATCCGGCGGATCAGCGCGTCGGGCAGGCGGGACTGGATCCGGGCCCCGGTATAGCCGCCGGCCAGGCCGCCGATGCCGAGCGCGACCCCGGTGGCCCAGGCCGGAGCCACCGGGCCGTGCAGGTGCAGGGACAAGATCGTGAACGTCACCACGCCCGCCACCGACGTCACGAACGTCGAGGCCAGCGCGGCCGGGGCCACCTCGGCGGCCGGGCGGCCGGACCCGATCAGCAGCGGTGACAGAATCGAGCCACCGCCGATCCCGTAGATGCCGCCGACACAGCCCACCAGGGCCGCCACCAGGATCAGCACCGGTGAGGGGATCGCCAGGGGCAGGCGGCCCGTGTCGCCGTCGCGAGGCGGGTCCGTCGCGGCCAGCCATATGCCCAGCGGCAGCAGGACCCCGCTGATCATCAGGTCGAAGACGTGCGCGCCGGGAAGCAGGACGACGCGGATGACCGATCCGGCGATCACGCCGGGGACGGTCCCGGCGATGAGCACCAGGGACAGGCCGCCGCCGGTCTGCCCCTGCCGCCAGTACCGGTACAGCGCCCCGGGGGTCGCGACCACGTTGTAGAGCAGGTTGGTCGGGGTGACGGCCGGGCTGGGTGTGCCCAGCACGCTCACCTGGAACGGGAGCAGCAGGACGGCACCAGAAATGCCCGCGGGCGTGGCCATCAGCGCGATGGCGAAGGCTGCCACCAGGGCCACGGCCTGCGTCCATCCAGCGCCGAGCACTCGGCCACACTAACCGGCCCTGGGCCGGTCCGGTAGCCGATGACTGGCGAATTTGCGCAGGTCAACCGCTGTTGGCGAGCCGCCGGGCCGGTCCGGCCGGGCGGCTCCGCAGTCAGCTGGCGACGAAGATCATGCCCTGCGGCTCAAGTCGGGCGCCACGGACCTTCACCGGCGTGATCTGGCCGGTGTACATGTTCAGCTGGCCCAGGTAGTTCGCCGGGAACCCCGGGGCCGGGCAGGTGGCAGGCGCGTTGTTCGCGTCGCACGGGGTCACCGCCACGAACACGGTGCCCGGCCAGAACGTGCCTGACAGCACGTCGACGGTGTCGCCGTCGTGGTCGGTGGCGTAGAAGGCCCCGTGCCAGGCCGTCGCCCAGGCGGTGTCGTCGACCGACTGGGACAGGGCCAGGACCGACAGGTGCTGGTGCCTGGTGCCGGCGCCGTACACGTAGATCTGCTCCTTGTCACCCTGGCTGGTCAGCATGAAGTCGCCGCCGAAGCGGGGCGCGAACGACGGCACGACCTCGTTCGAGTCGGGGTCGGTGAGAGCCAGCTTGACCGTCTTGCCGAAGTGCGGGCCGTTGGCGGCGGTGGCGCCGGACTCGTCGTAGAACAGGGCCCGGAAGAACGCCACGTGCGTGGCCCGGTGCAGGGTCACCGAGTACACCGCCGGGTAGGCCGGGTTCGGCGCGGCCGCCCCGGTGGTGCCGGGCGCCGACGCGCTGATCAGCATCTGGCCGTTGTAGAAGGAGATGGCGTCGGTGCCGCCGTGATGCGGCAGCGGCTTGCTGTACGAGTAGCGCGTGACCTGGCCGCTCCACGGGTCGATGCTGTACAGGCTGGAATTCGCGTCTTCGTTGACGGTGGCGATGACCTGGCCGGTGTACGGGTCAGCGGTCAGCCCGTCGCACTTGCCCCGGATGTCCCACTGGTGGACCACCGTGCCGTTCGGCGCGAACTCGACGATCGTGCTGTCACGGTTCCCGTCCGTGCTGGCCTGTCCCTGCGGGCCCACCCCGTTCTGGAAACCGGTGAACAAGTTCCCGCCGGTCATGGTGATGTCGTCGGGCTGGGTCAGCGATTCGCGGTGCTGCTTGCGGGATCCGGCCCGCGTGTACCAGTGGTGCAGGCTCTGGCCGGACAGGATCTGGCGCACGTAGTACGTCGGCCCGCCGGTATGGGCGCTCGCCGGGAAGGCGAAGACCACCGTGCCCAGTACCAACGCCGCCACCGAGCCGACGGCCGCCATCACCGTCACGACGCCTCTTGTGACCGCGCGCCCAGCGGCTTCGCGCATTCCAGGCCCCCTTCTTGTCTGGTTGTGTCCACTTTTATCGGATATCCCGAGCGTGTGGGCAGTTGTTACATGACTGAGAGATGAACGGAAGCAAAATGATCAACCGAGCCGAAGGGCCGCGGCGCCCCCCCCGAGCGAGCCAAAGGGCCGCGGCGCCGTCTGGACTGAGGAGCGACGAAGGAGCGACGAGGGAAGACGGCGCCTCAAAGGCGGCCCGGAGGCGAGCGAGGGGGAGAATATGGCTGTGCGCACATACGGACTGCGGTTTGACGTCAACTGCTCGATCTTGTTCACCGAGCTGCCGCTGCTGAAGCGGCCCGCAGCCGCTCGGGCGGCCGGGTTCGACGCGGTGGAGTTCTGGTGGCCGTTCGCGGACCCGGTGCCCGGGGACCACGAGGTGGACGCCTTCACCGGGGCGCTCGCCGACGCGGGGGTGCGGCTGGTCCTGCTGAACTTCGCCGCGGGCGACATGGCGGCCGGTGACCGCGGGCTGCTGTCGCTGCCGGAGGGTTCGGCGGCGTTCCGGGACAACATCGACGCCTGCGTCGGCATCGCCGGGCGGACCGGCTGCACGATCCTCAACGCGCTGTACGGGAACCGCGTGGACGGCCTGCCCGAGGGCCAGCAGGACGACCTGGCCACGGAGAACCTCGCGCTGGCGGCCAGGGCAGCCTCGGCGGCGGGCGCCACTGTCGTCGTCGAGGCGCTGAACTCCTACGACAGCCCGCGCGCGGCGCTGGTCTCCAGCGCCAGCGCCCTCGCGGTGATCAGTAAGGTACGAGCCCAGGCCGGTGTGACCAACCTTGCCTTCCTGGCTGACCTATACCACCTCGGCAAGATGGGCGAGGACGTGGCGGGCACGCTGGCCCGCGACGCCGCCGACATCGCGCACATCCAGGTCGCCGACGTGCCTGACCGCGGCGCGCCGGGGACGGGCGAGCTGGACTACGAGGCGCTGTTCGGGCAGCTCGCCGCCCGGGGCTACGCCGGCTGGATCGGCTGCGAGTACAAGCCGTCGGACCCGGCGGACAGCTCCACGAGCTTTGGCTGGAGGTGACAGGCGTGTCTCGCATCGGATTCATCGGCCTGGGCATCATGGGCAGCCCGATGGCCGCGAACCTGGTCCGGGCCGGCCACCAGGTGGCCGGGCATGATCACAAGCAATCCTCGATGGACCGGCTCGCCGCGGCCGGCGGCCAGGCGGCGGCCACGATCGCCGACACGGTGGCAGACGCCGAGGTGGTCATCACCATGCTGCCTGACTGGCCGCAAGTGGAGGAGGTAGCACGAGGTCCGTTCGGGATATTTGAAACCCTGAAAGCCGCGGGTGCTCAGGGCGTCCTGTATATCGACTTCTCCACCGTCAGGCCGCAAACCTCGCGTGAGCTGGCACGGGCCGGGGCTGAGATCGGCGTCCGGGTTCTCGACGCGCCGGTCAGCGGCGGCGAGGCCGGCGCGATCGAGGGCAGGCTGTCCATCATGGCGGGCGGGGAGCCCGCCGCCTTCGAGGCGGCCCGGAGCGTGTTCGATGCGGTCGCCGCGACGTTCGCCCTGGTCGGCCCGCACGGCGCCGGGCAGGTCGTCAAGGCGGCCAACCAGCTGGTGGTCGGCGGCACCTATGCGCTGGTGGCCGAGGCCATCGTGCTGATGGAACGCTCGGGCGTGGACGCGCGGGCCGGGCTCGACATGCTGGCCGGCGGGCTCGCCGCCAGCCGCATCCTGGACCTCAAGCGGGAGACCATGCTCGCCCGCGAATTCAAGCCGGGGTTCCGCATCGACCTGCACCACAAGGACATGGGCATCGCGATGGCCGCGGCGCGGGACGCCGACGTGTCGCTGCCGACGACCGGGCTGGTCGCCCAGCTCATCGCGGCGGCCCGCGCGCAGGGGTACGGTGCCCTCGATCATTCGGCGCTGCTGAAGGTCATCGAGACGCTGTCCGGCCACGCACGGGCCGGCCAGGCGGGGGCGGGGCCCGGTGACGTATGACCTGGTGGTCCGGTCCCGGCGGACGGTGCTGCCTGACGGGACGCGCGCGGCGGCGGTCGCGGTCAGCGGCCCGTCCATCGCGGCCGTCGAGGACTACGGCGCGCGGCTAGAAGCCGGCCGCGACGTCGACCTCGGCGACCTCGCGTTGCTGCCGGGCCTGGTCGACACCCATGTGCACGTCAACGAGCCCGGCCGGACCGAGTGGGAGGGGTTCGCCACCGCCACCCGCGCGGCCGCGGCCGGCGGGGTGACCACGATCTGCGACATGCCGCTCAACTCCATCCCGCCTACCACGACGGTGGCGGCGCTCGAGGAGAAGCGCGCCGCGGCGGCCGGGAAATGCCGGGTCGACGTGGCGTTCTGGGGCGGGGCGGTGCCGGGCAACGAGGGCTCGCTGATGCCGCTGCACGAGGCCGGGGTGGTCGGGTTCAAGTGTTTCCTGCTCGACTCGGGCGTACCCGAGTTCCCGCCACTCGAGGTGGCGGACCTGCGGTCCGTGCTCGGCTCGCTGGCAGGAGTGGACGCGCTGCTGATCGTGCACGCCGAAGACGCGGCGGAGATCAAGAAGGCCTCCGGCCGCGACTTCGGCTCGTTCGTGGCCTCCAGGCCCCCGGTCGCGGAGCGGCGCGCGATCGAGAAGGTGATCTCGGCTGCGGCCGCCACCGGGGCGCGGGCCCACATCGTTCACCTGTCGGCGGCCGAATGCGTGGCCATGATCGCCGGCGCGAAGGCGGCGGACATCCGGCTGACCGCGGAAACCTGCCCGCACTACCTGTATTTCGCGGCCGAGCAGGTGCCGGACGGCGCCACCGAGTTCAAGTCCTGCCCGCCGATCAGGGACGCGGTCAACCGGGAGGCGCTGTGGCGGGGGCTTGAGGCGGGCGTGATCGACTGCGTTGTCTCCGACCATTCGCCCTGCCCGCCCGAGCTCAAGTCCTCCGGCTCGGGAGACTTCGGTGCCGCGTGGGGCGGTATCGCTTCGCTCCAGCTCGGCCTGTCCGTGGTGTGGACCGTCGCGCGGCGGCGTGGCCGGACGCTGGACGACGTGGCCCGGTGGATGGCGTCCGCCCCGGCCGCGCTCGCGGGCCTGCCGGCCAAGGGGCGGCTGGCGGTGGGCTGCGACGCCGACCTGGTGGCCTTCGACCCCGACGAGGCGTACGCCGTGGACGCCGCCCGGCTGCATCACCGGCATCCGGTCACGCCATACGCCGGGCGGACGCTGACCGGACGCGTGAGGCAGACGTGGCTGCGCGGTACCTCGCTGCTGGAAGGTAGGGGTGAAGCGGCAGTTGGGCGGCTGCTAAAACGGGGATGAACCGTATATGGACGACCAACTTCTTCCCGACTTGCTCCGGCTACGCGGATCCGTGGTGGCGGCGAGCGATGAGTTCTTCGCCGCGAAAGAGAACCTGATCAAGCCGACCGCGCCGGTCTTCGTGCCGGATACCTACGGCGCCAAGGGACAGGTGTACGACGGGTGGGAGACCAGACGGCGGCGCGGGCCCGGCGGGACGCTGCCGGAGCGCACCGCGCGCGACTGGGTGATCGTCCGGCTCGGCGTGCCGGGAGTGGTGCGCTCCATCGTGGTCGACACCGCGTTCTTCACCGGCAACTACCCGCAGGCGTGTTCAGCCGACGCGTGCTCGGTGAGCGGGTATCCGTCATTCGCGGAGATCGCCGGGGACCCCGAGGCGGCTGACTGGAAGGAGATCGTGCCGCGCGTGCTGGTGACCGGCGACGCCCGGCACGCGTTCAAGGTGAACGCCGAGCGCAGGTT
This sequence comes from Streptosporangiaceae bacterium, assembly GCA_052144275.1. Classification (GTDB taxonomy): domain Bacteria; phylum Actinomycetota; class Actinomycetes; order Streptosporangiales; family Streptosporangiaceae; genus Palsa-504. Next base: position 1,755 of record JBKQQQ010000542.1, on the reverse strand, counting down.
CACCCATGTCCGGCTGAACATCTTTCCCGACGGCGGGGTGGCCCGGCTGCATGTGCACGGCGAGGTGGTGCCGGATCCGGCCCTGTTCGAGGGCCTGACCTTCGACCTCGCGGCGCTGGAGAACGGCGCGGACGTGGCGGCCAGCAGCGACCAGAACTCCTACTCCCCGCCGCGCAACCTCATCTCCCCCGGCCTGTCCCGGGTGATGGGCGAGGGCTGGGAGACCCGCAGGCGCAGGCGGCCCGGGCACGAGTGGCTGGTCATCCGGCTGGCCGGGCAGGGCGTCATCGACCTCGCGGAGATCGACACGTCCTGGTACCGGGGAAACCAGCCAGACACGGCCTCGCTGCAGGCGCTGGACGCCACCACCGGCGCTTCGCTCAGCGACCGATCCGCGTGGCGCGACCTGCTGCCGCCAGTCCGGCTGCTGCCGGACACCCCGCACCGGTTCCGGGTGACCGCCGCGCCAGCCACTCACGTGCGGCTGAACATCTTCCCCGACGGGGGCGTGGCCCGGCTGCGGCTGTACGGATCGCTGACCGAGGACGGCCTCGCGGCCATGCGACGCCGCTGGGAGGAAACCGCCTGACACTTATCAGGTGACGAGAATGCGCTCGCATGATCTTATTGGCCAATGAACCACGTGGTGATCGCCCCGGACAAGTTCAAGGGAACGCTCGCCGCCGCCCAGGTGGCCGCGCACGTGGCCACCGGACTCGGCCGGGCCTGCCCTGGACTGACCACCGTCCAGGTCCCGGTCGCGGACGGCGGCGACGGCACCGTCGACGCGGCCGAGGCCGCCGGGTTCCGCCGTGTCGAGATCGGGGTCCGCGGGCCCACAGGAAAACCCGTCACGGCCTCGTTCGCGCTGCTCGACGGGACCGCCGTCGTCGAGTCGGCGCAGGCCTGCGGGCTGACCAGGCTGCCGGGTGGCACGGCCGCCCCGCTGACGGCGACCAGCCGCGGCGTCGGAGAGCTCGTCCTGGCCGCGGTCCGGATGCGCGCAAAGCGGATCGTGCTCGGCCTCGGCGGCGTGGCCTGCACCGACGGCGGCGCGGGCCTGGTCACGGCGCTCGGCGGCAGGCTCGTCGACGAGTCAGGCGTCGAACTCCCGCCGGGCGGGGCGGCGCTGGCGCGGCTGCACCGGCTCGATGTCTCCAAGCTCAGGGACCTGTCGGGCACGGAGGTGATCGCGGCCACCGACGTGGATAACCCGCTGCTCGGGCCGCGGGGCGCGGCCGCGGTCTACGCGCCGCAGAAGGGCGCCTCGGCCGAAGACGTGACGCTGCTGGAGAGCGGCCTGGCACGCTGGGCGGACGTGGCCGAGCAGTCGCTCGGCTTCCGCAAGCGGGACGAGCCTGGCGCGGGCGCGGCGGGCGGCCTCGGTTTCGCGGTGCTGGGCTTCCTCGGCGCCACTATGCTGCCGGGCATCGACCTGATGCTGGACCTGCTCTCGTTCCACTCTTACCTGTCGGGGGCGCGGCTGGTCATCACCGGTGAGGGCGCGCTGGACGCCCAGACGCTGCACGGCAAGGCGCCGGCCGGGGTGGCCCGCGCGGTCGCGGCGGTCGCGCCGGACCTGCCGGTGGTGGCGGTGGCCGGGGTGTGCTCGCTGACCCCCGCCCAGCTCCGCTCGGCAGGCATCGCGCGTGCCTACGCGCTCGCCGACATCGAGCCCGACCTCGCGCGCTGCCGCGAGCAGGCCGGTCCGCTGCTGGAAGACCTGGCCGGACTCCTCGCCCGCGACTGGATCAC
>JBKQQQ010000541.1:0-3957 GCA_052144275.1 Streptosporangiaceae bacterium | reverse complement strand
GATCTGCGCACCCCGCAGGAAGTGGCCGACGGCTACCGCGCGCTGGCAGCCGGCCTCGGGCCGCGGCTGCAGCGGGTGCTTGTCCAGCCGATGCTAGAAGGCGGCGTCGAGGTGATGATCGGCGTGGCGCAGGAGCCCGTATTCGGGCCGCTGGTGGTATTCGGATCCGGCGATGCGGCCACCGAGGTGCACGGCGATCACGTGACCCGGCTGACCCCGCTGACCGACACCGACGCCGAGGAGATGATCCACGCGGTGCGCGCCGCGCCGCTGCTGGCCGGCGACCGGGGCACGCCGCCGGCGGACACCGCCGCGCTCGCGGACGCGCTGCTGCGGGTCTCCCGGCTCGCCGATGATCTCCCGGAGGTCAGCGAGCTGGATCTCAACCCCGTCCTCGCCCGGCCTGACGGCATCTGGTGCGTGGACGTGCGGGTACGGATCAGCCCGGCAGAGCCCAGGGATCCCTTCCTGCGCCGGCTGCTCTGAGCACGCGCAGGACGGCGATCGTCTGCTCACCGGCCTGGCGGTCGACGGGATAGTTGTCCTTGCCGCCCAGCCAGTAGTTCCAGATCCGGGCCGAATGGGGCACCGTGGTGTCGATCTTGGGCCGGCCCTCGTTGGCGGTCACCGCGGAATTCCTCCTCCTGCTCTATGTGCACCTGCCGGGGGCGATTCGCCGCCCAGAATGACACGGTGGTCACCCCTCATTGTGGCGCAAGTCGGGGTAGCCCGGGAGCATCAACGCGTCCCCGGCGGCTGATTTGATGTGACGGCCGCTTAACCGGCCGCGCCCGGCCACCGTCGTCAAGCGGTAGAGGAAGTTAACCTCGTATGCTTATTGGATGAGGAATCAGGCTCGCCGGCCAGAGGGGGAAGCGTGAACGTGGTCACGAAGGTCTCGACAGTCCGGGTGCCGAAGGCGGGAGAGATGGTGGCGTCGCAGCTTCGCCGCCAGATCGTGCTCGGCGAGCTCAAGGAGGGCGATCAGCTGCCGCCGGAGAGCGTGCTGATGGAGCAGTTCGGCGTCTCCCGGCCCACGCTCCGGGAGGCCTTCCGCATCCTGGAGGCCGAGGGCGCCATCACCGTGCGGCGGGGCGTCCGGGGCGGCGCGCGGGTGCAGGTGCCCGACATCAGCGTGGCCGCCCGCCACGTCGGCCTGCTGCTGCAGTACCGGGGCGCGCTGCTTTCCGACGTCTACGAGGTCCGCGCCGTGCTGGAGCCGGCCGCGGCCCGGATGACGGCCAGGCGGCGCACGTCGGCCGATCTGGCCCGGCTGCAGGAGGTGCTGGACCGGCATCGCGAGTCGATAGACGATCCCGGCGCCTCCTTCGCCGCCGACGCCGAGTTCCACCGGCTGATCGTGGAGATGTCCGGCAACGAGACCCTCCAGATCCTGACCGGCATGCTGACCAACATCATCCGCGAGGGCGACCGTTCCTACGCCGAGAGCCACGACTGGCAGCACGAGCAGGAACTCGCCAAGATCGCGATCCGCGCCCACACCCGGCTCGTCGAGCTCATCCGCAAGCGCAGCGGCGAGGAAGCCGAGGAGCTCTGGCGCAAGCACCTGGCCGAGTCGGCCAAGGTGGTGCTGGGCGACCGCACCACGGCCACGGTGGTGGAACTGCTCTCCTGAGGCGGGCAGCCAGCGGGGGCGGCCACGGGCGGGAAGCCCGAGGCGGCCACCCGGTCCGGCTCGGCATTCCCTTATTAGTGTATTACTCTTATAGATATTACTAATTATGCGTTGAGGTCCCTGAGGTATCCGCCGCGGGCGACCGCAGCGTGAGGGACGTGAAGATGAGCCTGCCGCTGCCCGCCGATCACACCGCGCCGGACCCGCGAACCCGGCCGGACCCGCGAACCCGGCTGGCCCGGCCGGACCCGCGAACCCGGTCGGCCAACGGCCGCCCGCTTGGCCAGCGGATCCGGGTGCCCAAGACCGCCGAGCTGGTCGCCGCGGAGCTGCGGCGCAAGATCGTGCGCGGCGAGCTGGCCGAGGGTGATGCGCTGCCGTCCGAGGCGGCCCTGATGGCCGAGTTCGCCGTGTCCCGGCCCACGCTGCGGGAGGCCTTCCGGGTGCTGGAGTCGGAGTCGCTGATCAGCATCCGGCGCGGCGCCCGCGGCGGCGCCCGGGTGCAGCTGCCGGACGGGAACGTGGCGGCCAGCTACGCGGGCCTGGTGCTGGAGTACCGCGGCACCACCCTGCAGGACGTCTACGACGCCCGGACCTTCATCGAGGCGCCGTGCGCGGCACTGCTCGCCCAGCGGCGGACCGAACAGGACCTGGCGCGCCTGGCGGAGGCCGTGGCGCAGGCGGAACGGCTGATGGACGACCCGCAGGCGTTCATCCGCGCCCACATGGAGTTCCACGCGCTGGTGGTGGAGCTGGCCGGCAACCAGACGCTGTCCGTGCTCAACGGCATGGTCCGGCACATCATCGAGCTGGCCAACTGGTCACACGTGGACCTGGATGCGGGCAGCCCGGACAACGTGCGGGCGAACAAGCGCGGGTTCCGCGCGCACGTCCGGCTGGTCGAGCTGGTGACGGAGCGGCAGGCCGCCGAGGCCGAGGCGCTGTGGCGGCTGCACCTGGCCGAGGCCGAGAACTACCTGCTCATGAACAAGTCGATGACCACGGTGCTCGACCTCCTCGGCTGACCCCGCCCTGCTGACCCCGTCCTGCTGACCCGGTACGGCTAGCCCACGGCCACTACAAGAGTATAATGAGTTATACATTTATGAGTGGCTAGAACGTTCCGTGGAGGGCGCATGAGGCTGCAGGGGAAAACAGCGATGGTCACCGGGGCCGGCCGGGGCATCGGCGCGGCGATCGCGGACGCCCTGGCCGCCGAGGGCGCGGCGGTCGCGGCCTGTGACCTGGACGGCACGGCGGCCGCCAAGACGGCGGCGGGCCTGGCCGAGCGCCACGGCGCGCGGGCCGTCGGCGTGGGAGTGGACATCGCGGACAGCGCGGCGGTGCGGGCCGCGGTCAGCCGGGTGGGCTCCGAGCTTGGACCGCCGGACATCCTGGTCAACAACGCGGGCATCGACGTGATCGAGCTCTTCGTGGACTCGGCCGAACAGACCTGGGACAAGATCATCGCGGTCAACCTGCGCGGCACGATGACCGTGACCCGCGCCGTGCTGGACGGGATGATCGAGCGGGGCAGCGGGCGGATCATCCACATCGCCTCGGACGCCGGCCGCGTCGGCTCCTCTGGCGAGGTGGTGTACTCGGCCACCAAGGGCGGCGTCATCGCCTTCGGCAAGGCGCTGGCCAGGGAGGTGGCCCGGCACGGCATCACCGTCAACAGCGTCTGCCCCGGCCCGACCGACACCGCGCTGCTCGACCAGGTGGCCGCCTACAGCCAGAAGCTCCGGGACGGGCTGGCCCGCGCCGTCCCGCTGGGCCGGGTCGGCCAGCCCGCCGACATCGCGCCCGCGGTCGCCTTCCTCGCCTCCGACGAGGCCGCCTACATCACCGGCCAGACGCTGTCCGTCAGCGGCGGCCTGACCATGGCCTGAGGCCGGCGATGGAGGCGATGGAACCGCCGCTGTTCACCCAGACGCGCAGGATCTGACCTGCATTTCGCTACGGCAACGATAGTCACCCGCTGGCCATTCGCAACCCTGCTGCTCCCGCCGCCCCTTTGCTCCGCCAAGCAGGGCGTTTCATGATCGTGAACAGTTTTGGGCGGTATCTGCCCCGAACTGTCCACGATCATGAAACCGGTCCGTGCAGCAGGAAAATCTTTGTCCCGAACGAGCCGGGTGCGTGCTGGCCCGCCACCTTCGTGTCTGTCCGGCCCGGACGCTGGCCCAACTTATGTAGACATCTTGAACTCTCAGCGCAGGTAGGCCTGGCCACCGTCGACGGCGATCGTGGTCCCGGTGACGTAGCTCGCCGCGGGCCCGCACAGGAACGCCACCACCGGGCCGATCTCCTCCTCGGGA
>JBKQQQ010000540.1:0-3758 GCA_052144275.1 Streptosporangiaceae bacterium | reverse complement strand
CCGGCGTCACCCGCGCCAGGAAGCTCATCATCCTCGCCGGATCCCGCCGCGCCCTGGCCCAGGCGGTCCGCACCCCCGGAGCAGGCCGCCGCCACACCGCACTCACCCACCGGCTCCACCCCGCCGGGTAAGCGAGCGGACCCCAGCGCCCGGCAGCGAGGAAGAGCACTCTGCGATGTGTCCGTAAAACGGCCTGCCTGCACAGACAGCAAGATCAACCCAGGTCGCCCCGGATACCGCCGGAAGGCTGGCGGTGCCGGGTTTTCAGGTGCGGGTTGTCAGTGCGCCCGGGAGCACGATCTGGGCGATGCTCACGGCAGCCGCATCGGAGACGGGCTCGCCTGCCGAGGCCTGGAACTGGTAGTTATGTTGGCTCTTGATCGTGTCTCATCGACCTGCTGTTATGTGACTACCTCAGGTGTCTCACACCTCTCGTCGATGCCGTCTTTTACTGGCTCGGCCGTCTCGGACGCCGCATGCTTCGCGCTTGCATCCAGTGAGGCTTTTGCCCGATGAGACACCGGGACAGATCACATAACCATCTGCCAGCGTTGCCCGGCCTGGATCGGGGCTTTGTCGCCCTTATGGGCGATTTCCCCCGTCATGCCGCGTCCGGCGAGCTCGTCGCGGGTCTTCTGCGAGTCGTAGCCCGCGTCGAGATGGACGGTGATGTCGCCGGGCAGCGGCCCGAGGCCATCGAGTTTGTCCAGCGTGGCGGCCAGGAGCGGGGAGTCGTGCCGGTTCGCCGGGGCCAGCACCCGGCCGGGCGGGATGCCCTTCCCCTCAACCATGAGCGACCGTTTCATGCCCAGCTTGCCGCGGCCGGCCGGGCTCCTGCCCGCGCATTCCCCGCCGCCGGGGGCCTTGGCGATGCACCCGCCGGCTGCCAGGTCCTCCAGGACCAGGCCGACGATCCGGTCATAGGACTCCCGCGCGATCTGCTGCAGCTTGCCGAAGATCCCGGCCTTGATCCACTCGTCGCGGCGTTCGCGGATCGTGGTGGCACCGCAGCTGCAGTCGGCGATCGACGCATACGAGCAGCCGGACCGCAGGACCTGGATGGGCTTTTCGAAGATGATCCGGTCGGCGATCCGCGGCTTGTGACAGCCCAGCCGGTGCGCGGGGTGATAGACCGGGCGGCCGGGCAGCAGCGCGGCGAACTGGTCCCAGAGGGGCTCCAGCAGCCATGATGGGATGGCAGGCACAGGGACTCCCGTGATCACAGAGCGTAGAGAACTCCGATGATCACGGAACCTGTGCCTGTTTCACCTCATGACACGCCGAAGCCCCGCAGGTCACACCAATCCGCGCGAGCTCTTAGGCAAGTCCGGGCCCGGGTGTCCGGGAGCGTGTGGTGTGCTGGTGGCCGCGGCGACCCGGCGGTGATGGTGGCACACTGATGCGATGACGCCGTGGCGGGTCCGGGATTTCCACGCCGATGATCTTGATGCCGCCGTCCGGTTGTGGGACAACCCGGCGGCCAGCAGCGAGGCGCCGGCCTTCAGCTTGTCCGACCTGATCGCGGCCGTCCGGTCGCATGAGCCTGCGGTGGTCGCGGTGGTCGCGGTGGTCGGCGAGGAGCTGGCGGGAGCCGCAGTCGCGACGGTCAGCGGTGACCGGGCGTGGGTGATGCGGATCAGCCTGGCGGGCGCGTGGCGGCACCGGGGGATCGGCAGCGCGATGCTGGGCGAGCTGGAGCGGCGGCTGGTGGCGGCCGGGGTGCACCGGATCCACTGCCTGCTGGGGGGCGGAAGTGAGATCGGCGCCCTGGCGCTGGAGCATTCCGGGTACACCGCGCGTCAGGGGATGGTGTTCTACGAGCGGCTGGAGCCGGTCGATCCGGTCAGCGCCGGGGTGCTGGGCCAGCTCGGCGGACGGATGATACGGGCCGGCGCCTGGGAGCAGCTCGGCGGCATGGTCAAGGAGAAGGAGCTGATCGAGCGGCGGGTCATCTTGCCGCTGGCGCAGCCGCAGCTGGCCGAGCGGCTGGGGCTGGTGCCGCCGCGGGCCATCGTGCTGTTCGGCCCGCCGGGAACGGGCAAGACCACCTTCGCCAAGGGCGCCGCGTCGCGGCTGGGCTGGCCGTTCGTGGAGCTGTTCCCCTCCCGGCTGGCCGGGGAGTCCCCGGTCGGCCTGGCCGCCGCGCTACGGGAGTCGTTCGCCCTGGTCGCCGAGCTGGACAAGGTCGTGCTGTTCATCGACGAGGTGGAAGAGATCGCCGGGGCGCGCCAGCCGCGCACCGTGTCCGCAACCCAGGGAGTCACCAACGAGATGCTCAAGCTCATCCCGCCGTTCCGGGAGCAAGATGAGCGGCTGCTGATCTGCGCCACCAACTCGGTCCGCGCCCTGGACAGCGCGTTCTTGCGGCACGGCCGGTTCGACTACGTCATCCCCATCGGCCCGCCCGACCCGGCCGCGCGGGCGGCGATCTGGGACCGGTACCTGGCCGCGATCCCGCACGGCAAGCTGGACATGACCGCGATCGTGGAAGAGTCACGGCTGTTCACCCCGGCCGACATCGAGTTCGCCGCACGCAGGACCGCGCAGCATGTATTCGAGCGCGTCATGTTCGAGCGCGGCGCCGAGGAAGCGGCCACGGCCGACATCATGCACGCCATCGGCCAGACCCGGCGCACCCTCACCCCGGAACTCGTGGCCGAGTTCGAGCAGGACATCCAGGACCACGCCCGGGTGTGACCACGCCGGCGCAGCTCGATACCGCCGCCCGGGCCGGCATCGCCAAGCCTGCCGCCACCTCCGGCCGGGTACATGCCCATGCCCGGGGCCGCCCCGAACGCCACGATCTGCACGGCCAGTCCGGCCGTCAGCACCGACCCGCTAACGTGGATTTCCACGCAGCAAGTTAAGCCGAAGTTACGGCCATTTCGGTAGGGTATTTCGGGTTTGAGCTGGGGTTTTACCGGGTTTGGCCGGGTGCTGTTCTGGCTATGTCAAGGTCAGCGGGATCGGGACGCCGATGAGCTGGAAGGCCTGCCGCTGGGTGCTGGTCGGCTCGGTGAGCATCGCGATGGTGACCTGGGTGCCGGTGTACCGGACCTGGTTGCGGGTCAGGGTGGCCAGGTGGTCCAGCAGGCCGCGGAAGCTGCGGTAGGGGTGCCCGGCCGCATCGTGCTGGCAGGACGCCTTGGCCTGGGCGGCTGCGGAGCGGCGGGCCGGGGCGACGGGGTTGTCCTGTTCGGGCGGGTCCTGCCCGGTGAAGGTGAGCGGGGCCCAGGCACGGCGCAGGTGCCAGGTGAGGTAGCAGGCGAGCATGCAGATCAGCACGTGGGCCCGGACGCGTTCTTCGAGCCGGTGGAAGACGGGCCGCAGGTCCAGGTCGTCGGATTTGATGTGCCGGAAGTCCCGTTCCACGTATTTGAGGTTCTTGTAGGCGGTGACCACGGCGGCCGCGTCGAGCTCGTGCGCGGGGACGGGGGTGCGCAGCACGTAGAACCCGTCCAGGGCGGCTTCGGCGTCGATCTGGTCCTGCTTGCGGGTCACGGCCAGGCTGTGATCGGTGATGGTGACGGCGAAGTGCTTGCCGGTCTTGTACCTGCTGATCACCTTGCCGACCTCAACCCCGATCTGTCCGGCGCCCTGCAGGCGGCCGGCCCGGACCCGGGCGATGAGGGGGGCGAGCAGCTTCTCGGTGGCGGCCAGGAGTTCCTCGCGGGTGCGGGCCCGGTCGGCGGCCAGCACCGGGTTGCGGCAGGCGATCAGCCGCTCGCCGGGGAAGTCCCCGGAGGTGATCTCGGCGA
>JBKQQQ010000539.1:0-7100 GCA_052144275.1 Streptosporangiaceae bacterium | reverse complement strand
CGCTTCGCGAAGCCCCTCAGACCCAGGCTCAAAGCCGTCATACGTGAGCAAGAAACCGTCCACGGCACCTCCTCGCTGCCTCGGCACGCCGCAGCCTCACGCCCGCCATAGCACCGGACTTCTCCAGCACAAGGCGCCAGACTCGGAGAACACCTCCATCCCGTACCCGCGGGCCTGCGGGCCGACTGCCGGGCCTCCTCACCAACGCTGGCGCCTCCCGGGCACGGGTCGGAGGCCGCCCGCGTCGAAGGTGTACCCAGTCCACCCCGTACGCACCGCCGCGCGAGGTGAATAATCCGTTTCCTCGCCGCCCGTCTGCCCGCATCGGTTCTGCTGGCGAGGCTGTACGGCCTGGAAGTGCAGCGCCACGGCGAACGGAAGATCGACCCCGAAGCGGAGCGGTGGCGCGCGGTGGTCAGCGCGGCGGTCACCCGCCTCCGCGCAGTCGCACCATCTGGCGTGCTTGCGGTCGGAGGCGATCGCAACCTCTCGCGTCATCCGCTGTATAACACGTGGAGGGGCATCCTGAGTCGGCGCGAGAACAGCTGGGATGAGTCATACGCCAACGCCTCCCACTCTTAATTGATGAATCATCAATTAAGAGTGGGAGGCATGATTATGACCGCCGAGCATCACAGTCTGTCCCGAGTGGCACAATCCCGCCGTGTTCATCGCCTGGATCGAGGAGAACATCAGTCCCAGGCCAGAGCAGCGGCACCCAAGCGGATGCCTTTCCCGCACGCTCGACCGGGTAGATAACGACCAGAATTAATAATTTTCGACTTACGTTTCCGCAGGTCAGAACCCGATCTGAGCGACAGCAGGAGACCCCGGACGCCCCCGGCCTTGTCTTTGGCTGTCCTGTGCGTAGGCTCGGAACAGCAGGCCTGGGAAAAATGGAAATGTCATCGCCCAGAGGCTAGAGTCCCGCGTCAGCAGGCAGGGCGCATACGCGATCAGCCAATTTCCGCAGCGGAAATTAGCGGCACCGCCCGAAATTTCTCTTGGCACAGCCAGCCAGCTACATTCACTCGGCAAAACCGGGCAAAGGGAGACGAGCCATGGTTTCACAGCTTTACGTCGACGGCATCACGGACACTGTGCCGCACAACATCGCGAGCAGCCTGACCGCCAACCAAACCGCAGCCGACGAGGACACGATCAGCATCTGGGTGGTCTGTCCTGACCGCTGGTTCTTCGGCGACTTCGCGGTGGTCACCAGCCGTGACGGCCTCGCGTTCGCCGGCGAGGTAGAGGGCATGGACGTCTGCACCGGCGAGATTACCATCCGGGGTGCCGGGCAACTAAGCGCGCGAGCTACCCCCATACGCGGTCTCCGCGGCTGAGGCCAGCGCTGGAGGTGCCCGCACGCCGTAAATGTACGCTGCTAACGGGTAGTTGACCGCGCTGTGTGATCTGCATCCGAGCTAAGCCTTTCGCGTCGCCAGCCGTCCGCCGGCGAGGGCAGTGGTGTCGACGTCATCGAGTGTGGTGACCACCAGATCCGCGCCGGCCGCGGCCAGCAGGTCGGCGTCGTCGGCTCGGGCGATGCCGATCGCGGCCATATCGCCGGCCTTGGCGGCTTGGACCCCGGCGGACGCATCCTCGATCACCATCGCGTGGCGCGGCTCGACGCCGAGTTCGTGCGCGGCGGTCAGGAAGATCTCGGGGTCGGGTTTGCCGTGGGCGAAATCGCGTCCGGAGACGTCGGCGTCGAAGTAGTCCAGCAGCGTCAGGCCGGGCCGAAGCGTCGGCGAGGAGATCCCTTGCTCCTGCGCGAAAGTGTCGAGCCGGATCTGGCGCAGGAACAATCCCGCGTTCTTCGACGACGACGCGTCCGCGATGAGCATCCCAGCGTCCTTGGTCGCAATGACGAACCGCAGCGCGTCGGGATAGGCGGTGAAGTCACCGGCCTGGATGAGGCGCACGACCATCTCCTGCTTGAGCCGTGCGTACTCGGCGACACGGTTTTCGGCGTCGGGTATGTGGAAGTAGTCGAGGGCGGCGCGGGCGCCGCTCATGCGCGGCTTGCCGGATACGTACTGCTGGTAGACGTGGGAGGTGAACGCGTCCGGCGACCACGTCGTGCGGTCGCGGATGCCGCGCCAGCTGGACTCCATCAGCTCGCGCAGCGATTCGCGCCACGCCTTCTCGTGCGGAGAGTCGACCAGCACCCCGTCGACGTCGAAAATCGATCCCTGGAACTTCGGCATGCGTCCTTCTTTTCAGTCTCGGGCGGAGGGCCCAGTGGTCGCCGGGTTCCGGCTGAGCTCGAACACGGTCTGGTCGCCCGGGCACAGCTCACGGACATCGTCGCGGACTGCGGCCCTGACGGGTCGGCTCGCCCCCTCGGGGTGGACGGCCAGCGTCAGGTGATCGCCGGTGAGTGTCACCTGGATCGGGGTCTCCCGGAACTGCATAGAGAACGACAGGCTGTCGAGCCTGCTCGGGAGCTGGGGATTGAAGTGCAGGACACCGTCGTAGACATGGGCGCCGGCGTAATTCCGCTGCATGAGGTCGAGCGTCCCGGACATGACACCCATGTGGATGCCTTCCTTCGTGGTCCCGCCCTGGATGTCATCGGCATCGCTGTGCAGCGCGACCAGGAACCGGTCCCACGAGCTCTCGGGGTCGATGGTGGCGAGTACCCCGGCATGAGTGACAAAGCTCAACGTCGAGCCGTGAGAAGTCCGCCGGTCGTAGTATTCGACGTTCCGCGTCACCGTGTCGGCACGGTAGTCATACCCGAGCCGTCCGAAGATCTCGCGCAGCTCGTCCTGCCTGAACAGGAAGAACAGCATCACCGTGTCGGCCTGTTTGGTGACCTTATAGCGGTTGGGGTCCTTGCCCTCCGCACGCAGGATCCGGTCGAGCCGCTGGATGTTGCCGTACTTCGCCCGGTATGCGTCCCAGTCCAGCTCCTCGAGGTCCTCGTATCCCTCGAACTGGCTGATGATCCCGTCGCCGAGGAACGGGACGAACATCCGCCGGCTCATGTCCTGCCACACCGCCAGCTCATCGTCGCCGATGCCCAGCCGCATGCGCAGTGCCTCCGCGCGGCTGGCGGGGAGCAGCGGCAGCAGCTGGCCGGCGATGCCGCACAGCCACGCCACCAGGACGTTGGTGTAGGCGTTGTTGCGCAACCCGCCTTGCAGCGCATCCGGGTACTTGTCGTGGAACTCGTCCGGGCCCATCACGCCGTGGATCTCGTAGCGCTCGCGCTCGGGATTGAAGTGGGCGATCGACGCCCAGAAGCGCGTGATCTCCAGCATCATCTCCGCGCCGTAGTCGCGCAGGAACGCCTGGTCATGGGTGGTCTGGAAGTAGTGCCAGATGTTGTAAAAGATCGCCGCGTTCACGTGCCGCTGGTTGCGGCTGAGGTCGGGCTCCCAGAGGCCCGAGACCGGGTTGAGGTGGACCAGCTGGGTCTCCTCGATTCCCTCGCTCCCGCTCTGCCACGGGAACATCGCACCACGGAATCCTGCCTCATGGGCAGCCGCCCTGGCCTCGCCCATCCGGCGGTAGCGGTACATCAGCAGCCCGCGCGTGACCTCGGGCAGCCGGACGTTGAAGAACGGGAACGCATAGATCTCATCCCAGAACACGTGCCCGCGATAGGCCTCCCCGTTAAGTCCGCGGGCGGGCATCCCAGCGTCGAGGTCGGCGGTGTGACGGGAACAGACCTGGAGCACGTGCGCGATGTGCAGCCGCAGCAGCTGTTGCACGCTCTCATCTCCTGACACCCGCATGTCGCATATCTGCCACAGTTCGTCCCATGCCACGGTGTGGCGCTTGAATGCGGCGGCGAAGTCGGCGTGGCGGGCCGCCGACCTGGCCGCCCTCACCAGCGTGTCGCTGACCGCCGGATCCCGCGAGGTGTAGAACGCCACCATCTTCTCGACCCGCGTCGCCGTGCCCTGTTGCACGTCGAAGGCGAGGACCTGCTGGATATAGTCCTCCACCTGGTAAAGCCTCCGCTCGACCTGGAGGCATTGATCAGCGGCGAACACGCGCGTGCGGGCCGCGTGGCTGATGTACAGATTCGACTGCCGGGTCTCGGCCTTCAGCGCGACGACCTCGGGCCCGAACGTCCGGGGGGAAACGGGGTTCAGGTGGCGGCCCTCCAACTGCCGGTAGCGGGCGACACCGCCATTGCTCACCCGGCCGTCGATCGCCGTGACCACCTCGACGCGTCCCGACCAGTTCTCCGGAACCAGCGTCCACTCGATCCCCGCGTGGTGCGGGTCGCCCATGCTGACGAACCGGCGGCTGTGCAGCGTCGTCTCCCGGCCGCTGAGATCACGGAAACGAACGTGGCGGACGACAGCCGCGTACCGGATGTCCAGTTCGTGGCGGTAACCGAGCAGATCCACGTCGGCGAGCCGGATCGCCTCCCCGCCCTCGATGCGCAGCTGGAGGACCAGCCAGTTTGGCATGTTAACAAGATCCTCGTTGAGCACGGGCACGCTGCTCAGGATCGTCGTCTCGCGGTTGTAACCGCCGTGTACGTAGGTGCCGGGATAATGCACACCGTCGGCTTCTTCCCACTCCGCCGCGCCACGCGTGCACAGGTAGCCGTTGCCCGTCGAGGTCAGCGCTTCGCGAAGCCCCTCAGACCCAGGCTCAAAGCCGTCATACGTGAGCAAGAAACCGTCCACGGCACCTCCTCGCCGCCTCGGCACGCCGCAGCCTCACGCCCGGCATAGCACCGGACTTCCCCAGCACAATGCGCCAGACTCGGAGAACACCTCCATCCCGTACCCGCGGGGCCAGCGGGCCGACTGCCGGGCCTCCTCACCAACGCTGGCGCCTCACGGGCACGGGTCGGAGGCCGCCCGCGTCGAAGGTGTACCCAGTCCACCCCGTCGGCACCGCCGCGCGAGGTGAATAATCCGTCGAGGTCAAAAGCACTGGGAAACCGCTGTACCGTCACGCTGTGGCCCTTGACACCGGCGACCCGCTCGCACCGCTCCGGCGCGATCCCGCCACGGCCGGGATCTTCAGCGACTTCGACGGGACCCTGTCGCCCATCGTTGAAGACCCCGAGCTCGCCGAGCCCGTGGCGGGAGTTCCCAGACTCCTCGCAGAGCTGGCCCGGCGCTACGCCGTCGTGGCTGTCGTCTCGGGTCGCCCGGTTGCCTTCCTCGCCGCCCGTCTGCCCGCATCGGTTCTGCTGGCGGGGCTGTACGGCCTGGAAGTGCAGCGCCACGGCGAGCGGCAGATCGACCCCGAAGCGGAGCGGTGGCGCGCGGTGGTCAGCGCGGCGGTCACCCGTCTCCGCGCAGTCGCACCGTCTGGCGTGCTGGTCGAGCCGAAGGGTCTGTCAGTCACGTGTCACTACCGGACCAACCCGTCCCTCGAGCCGCAGGTGATGGCCCTGGCCCAGGAGGTGGCGGCAGCGGCCGGCCTGGTTGTGCGCCGCGGTCGCAAGTCGGTGGAACTGCTTCCCCCGATCCGGACGGACAAGGGTACGGTCATACGGAAGCGGGCCGCGGCCCTTCGTTCTGTCTGTTATCTCGGTGATGACCTCGGCGATCTGGCCGCCTTCCGCGCCCTCGACCAACTGGCCGCCCGGGGGATCAGCACGGCACGGATCGCGGTGCGCAGTGATGAGGCGCCCGCGGAACTGCTGCAGGCTGCGGACGTGATCATCGACGCACCTGAGGGCGCGGCCGGACTGTTGCGCACTCTGCTATAGCCGCCGGGCAGGGAGCGCGCCCTCCGTACCACCGGCCGCCACCATGACCTACACGACGCCAGGCCCCGGCCGTGAACGACCCCAGCGTTGCCCGCGCCGGAATGGTCACTTGGGCCGCAACGAGCGCAGTGAGGTGGCCGAGATGACCAGCTCGGCGGCGGCATCCTCAAGTCAAGCCGGGTTTAGGAAGCAAGACGGCGATCTGCGTCGGCGCGCAGAACGCCCACATCTGAGCGGCCAGCGCGGCGACGGGGCTACTAAACCGATCCGGACCTCCAGACCGAGGCGGAGGCCAAAGCTCGCCAGGCCCTGGCCGACCTCGGAGAACGGTACGCCTGGGAGAAGAAACGCCTCGAAGAGAAGCGGCGCATCGCCGAGGCTGACGCCGAGGTGATAAGGGACGGGCTGTTGTACGGAACCGGCGACGGACGCGTCGTCGAGTCCGGACACGCATGATGAACTTGAGTGTCGCCGGGGTACCTACGCCCGAGCTTCACCCTGCAAGCATCCCCGTGCTGGGCTAGGGCTTGTCAACGGCCGCACCCCACTGGATGTTCGGCGTGCCGGTGCCAGCCTGGCCGGTGACCGAACGCCATTGGTGCTTGGGGACCAGGTCCGGCTCGAGCGGCTCGAACCCGTCGATCCTCTTCATAGCTCCCCACCCTTCCCGGGTTTGTCCAGATACCCGGCAGCTCTAGCCTGCTCCGCCGCGGGCCGCGTGACATGCCCTCTGTGCGGAGGGCATGGAACTCTGGCTCAGCGGGGGTCAGGCTGCATCGGACGGTAGTCCTCGATCTCATCGAGCCTGATCAGCCCGAGCTCGACGCAGCGGGCCAGCAGCGCGAAGTTCGACCGGCAGGGCAGGCGGGCGGCCGCGAACTTCGCGCGGGCCCGGCCGATGTAATCCTTGACGGTAAAGGCGCTAACGGGCTCGCCGCTCGGCTTCCTGAGCCTGCGTGCGATCGCGGCGAGGCTCATTCCCTGGAACAGGTACTGCAGTGCTTCCCGTTCCCGGCTGGACAGCTGGACGTCGTGCAGCAGCCCGGCCGGCGCCGAAGGAAACTGAGCTAAATCTGAGCGGGATCTACAGGTTTATTACCGGTATATCTGGCATATCGCGCCCCCTGTGGTGTCGCGTGCCCCATTACACCTTACTATCCCAGGGCCCGAAACCTTCCTCAGGACGACTCTCCATATTCCGCTTGCCACAAATCGATTTTGGCGGGCGAAGACATGTCAAGGACCGGCGCAGCCAAGCCGACGGCGACCGCTTGTTGGCCGAATCACTCCGCCGCAGGGACCATCCGGAAGAGTTCAGGGACGTCTGGACGGCCGGGCCGTCGCCCAGGCGGAGGGCCTGATCAGTCTTCCCGACCCGCCGGATTAACCTCTGGACCACCCT
>JBKQQQ010000538.1:0-7240 GCA_052144275.1 Streptosporangiaceae bacterium | reverse complement strand
GCTCGCCGAGGGAGGCCCGCACCTGCTCGCCCAGCTGGTCGAGGCGCGGCTGATGGACGAGCTGTGCCTGACCACCGGCCCGCTGATGGCGGGCCCCGGCGCAAGCCGGGTCGTGGCCGGCGCCCCGTGGTCAGGGACGGAGCCCACCGCTCCGCCGCTGCCGCTGAGGTTGGCTCACGTCCTGGAGGACGACGGTTTCCTCTTCTGCCGTTACACCAGAAAAGATCCTTAGGCCGAACGACCCGGGGCGCGCGATCGGCTGCGCGGCCATCTTCGCCACGCCGGCCAGCCGCCAGACGGCCGGCCGTCTGGACCGGTGGCATCAACCGTTCGGCTGACCCGGCCACATTCCAAACATATGCTTGACATCTTGCGGACGGATCAGGCAGGATTCCAAGCATGTCCTTGGAATCTGAATCTGGCCAGACTGCGGAGTCTGAGACCCGTCGTCCTGCGGAAGCTGAAGCTCCCCGGGCCGAGGACGCTGGGGCGCCCCGGACCAGGGAAGCTGAGACTCCTCGGACCGGGGAAGCCGGGGGTGGGCGGTCTCGGCAGCGGTGGCGGCTGATCGACGATCCGATAGCTATCCGGGCGCTCGCGCATCCGCTGCGGCACGACCTGATGTCGATTATCGCCCGGCTGGGGCGGGCCACGACCGCGGACGCGGCGCGGGAGCTGGGCATCAGCCACGGCCTGGCCTCGCACCACCTGCGTCAGCTGGCCAAGTACGGCTTCGTCGAGCAGGTCGAGGGCAAGGACCACCGGGAGCGGCCCTGGCGGATGGTGGCCACGTCCTACAACTGGAGCGGGGCGATGGCCACCCCCGAGGGCTCGGTCGCGGTGGACGTGCTCGAGCAGATGACCGCCGAGCGGACACTCGAGGATTTCTTCGGCTGGCAGCAGCGGCGCAAGGACTGGCCGCAGGCGTGGCGTAAGTACACCGGTATCGGCGAGTCCTCGGTTTACCTCACCCAGGCCGAACTCGCCGGGATCGCCGAGGCCTTCGATGCCCTGGTGATGCGCTATATCGACGAACGGCCGATCGATGACGTAGCCTCCCGGCCGGAGGGTTCGGTGGCGGTAACCTTCACGCTGTTCACGGTGCCGGAAGGACAACCGCCGGGTCCTGCGACGCCAGCGGAGGGCTGACGTGCGGGCGGTGTGGCGGACGCTGGCCGGACGGCGTGATCTGCGGCTGGTGCTCTCGGCCGGGATCATCTCCATGACCGGGGACTGGATCCTCATGGTCGGGCTGATCTACCGGGTCTACGCCGTGACCGGCTCCACGGTGGCGTCCGCGCTGACGATGGCGTCCTCGTTCGCGCCGCAGGTGCTGTTCGGCGCGGTCGCCGGGGTGTTCGCGGACCGCTGGGACCGCAAGCGGACGATGATCGCCGCCGACCTGCTGCTCGCGGCCGGCCTGCTGCCGCTGCTGCTGGTGCGCGGCGCGGCGCAGGTCTGGATCGTCTTCGCGGTGATGTTCTGGGAGGGATCGGTGCAGCAGTTCTTCTCCCCCGCCGAGCAGGCCATGGTGCCCCGGCTGGTGCCCGACGACGAGCTACTGACGGCCAACGCGGTGAACGGCCAGGTCTCCAACGTGTCCCGGCTGACGGGTTCGGCGCTCGGCGGCATACTCGCGGCGGCCGGCGGCATCGTCGCCGTGACGCTCATCGACGCCGCCAGTTTCCTGGCCTCCGCCGTGCTCCTTGCCTTGGTCAGGACGAACGGGCGCACCGCCGGCCCCGAGGGCGGATCGGTCCGCGCCCGGCTGGCCGAGGTCGGCGCGGACCTGCGCGATGGGCTCCGGCTGGCCACGCGAAACCAGGTGCTGCGCGCCCTGATGTTCTTCGCCCTGGTCACCAGCGTGGGCGAGGGCACCATGAGCACCCTGTTCACGCCCTTCGTCGAGCACGTGCTGCACGGGACGCCGCAGGATCTCGGTCTTATCGTCGCCGCCCAGGCGGTCGGCGGCATCGTCGGCGGGATGGTCGCCGCGGCTTCCGGCCACCGGATGCGCCCGGGCCGACTGCTGAGTTACGGCGCGGTCGCCTTCGGGCTGGTGGACCTGGCCATCTTCCTGTACCCGCTCGGCTATGTCGCGGTCTGGCCGGCCGTCGTCGGGATGATCATCGTCGGCCTGCCGGGGGCGCTGATCCTGGCCGGGATGATCACGCTGTTCCAGCGCAGCAGCGAGGACTCCTACCGGGGCCGGGTCTTCGGCGCCGTCAGTGCCCTGGAAGGCGTCACCGTGCTGGCCGGCACGCTGGCCGCGGGTTACCTGAGCCGGCTCGCGGGCATCATCCCGGTGCTGGCCGTCCAGGGCGGGGGGTATGTAGTGGCGGGGCTGGCCATGCTCACCTGGCTCAGGACCGAGCCGGCCGGGTCAGGAAGCGACCACGATGCCGCCGAGGCCCCCGGCGACGGTGCGCTGGCGCTGGTGGTGGCGGACGAGGGCCCCTGGCCGCTCCCCTGGGCCGGCGATGAGCACCTGGCAGGCTAGCCTGGCCACTGAACCGTCACGGCCGCCCGGACAACCGGAGCGGCCCACGCAACCAGGGAGACGGAGAAAGGTCCATGCCGCTGCACACCCAGGTGGACGAATCAAGCCAGGATTCCGCGCTCGAAGTCAACCCGGTCTACGTCCAGGAGGTGAGCTGCGAGATCCCGCGGTACCGGCTGCCCGAGCAGAGCACGCTGCCGCGCACCGCGCTGCAGATAGTTCGCGACGAGCTCATCCTCGACGGCAACGCCCGGCTCAACCTGGCCACCTTCGTCACCACCTGGATGGAGCCAGAGGCCGAGTTGCTGATGGCCGAGTGCTCGGCCAAGAACATGATCGACAAGGACGAGTATCCGCAGACCGCCGAGCTCGAGCGGCGCTGCGTGAACATCCTCAGCAACCTGTGGAACGCGCCGCCGGGAAGCGAGGCGACCGGCTGCTCGACCACCGGGTCGAGCGAGGGCTGCATGCTCGGCGGGATGGCGCTGCTGTGGCGGTGGCGGGCCCGGCGGCGGGCGGCGGGACTCGACGCGACCAAGCCGAACCTGGTGATGGGCTCCAACGTCCAGGTGTGCTGGGAGAAGTTCTGCCGCTACTGGCAGGTCGAGCCCCGCTACGTGCCGATGGTGCCGGGACGGCTGCACCTGCGCGGCGCAGAAGCCGCGGCGAAGTGCGACGAGAACACCATTGGCGTCGTGGCCATCCTGGGCTCCACCATGGACGGCAGCTACGAGCCCGTGCTGGAGATCAGCCAGGCCCTGGACCGGCTGCAAGCCGAACAGGGCCACGACGTGCCGGTGCACGTGGATGGGGCCTCCGGCGGGTTCGTGGCCCCGTTCCTGCAGCCGGACCTGGAATGGGACTTCAGGGTTCCGCGGGTGGCCTCGATCAACGCGTCGGGGCACAAGTACGGCCTGGTGTATCCCGGGGTGGGCTGGGTCATGTGGCGGACCCCGGACGCCCTGCCGGATGACCTTATCTTCCGGGTGAATTACCTGGGCGGCGAGATGCCGACGTTCGCGCTCAACTTCTCCCGCCCCGGCGCCCAGGTCGCCGCCCAGTACTTCAACTTCGTCAGGCTCGGCCACAGGGGCTACCAGCGCGTGCACCAGACCTGCCAGGACGTCGCGCTCCACCTGTCCGGCGAGATCGCGAGGATGGGCCCGTTCGAGCTGCTCACCGAGGGCCGGGACCTTCCGGTGTTCGCGTTCAAGCTACGCGACGACGTCACCAGCTACTCGGTGTTCGACCTATCGGAACGGCTGCGGATGCGCGGCTGGCAGGTGCCCGCGTACACCTTCCCCGCGGACATGACCGACACCGCGGTGATGCGGATCGTGATCAGGAACGGCTTCAGCATGGACCTGGCCAACCTGCTGCTCAGCGATCTGCGTCTGCATGTGCGGTTCCTTGAGCATCATCCGCAGACACAGCCGCCGCCGGAGATCCAACACAAGCGCCAGTCCTTCAAGCACTAAAAGCAGGACGGCAGACGGGAGCTGACGATGACGCTGCTGCGCAGCTACGTGAGCGGGGCGTGGATCGCTCCGGCCGACGGCGGGCGGCCGGTGCTTGACGCGGTGACGGGCGAGGAAGTCGCACGGGTGTCGTCGGCCGGCGTCGACCTGGGCGCGGCGCTCGCCTACGGCCGGTCGGCGGGCGGCCCGGCGCTGCGCGAGCTGACCTTCCACCAGCGGGCGGCGCTGCTCAAGTCGCTCGGGATGCTGCTGCGAGAGCACCGCCAGGAGCTTTACGCAGTGTCGGCCCGCACCGGCGCGACGCTCGGCGACTCCAAGTTCGACGTCGACGGCGG
Organism: Streptosporangiaceae bacterium; assembly: GCA_052144275.1. Taxonomy (GTDB): domain Bacteria; phylum Actinomycetota; class Actinomycetes; order Streptosporangiales; family Streptosporangiaceae; genus Palsa-504. The sequence continues at coordinate 2,927 of JBKQQQ010000538.1, read as the reverse complement.
CATAGGCGTGCTGCTCAGCTACGCCAGCAAGGCCCGGCGCGAGCTGCCGAACGACACCATCCTCGCCGAGGGCGCGGTCGAGCCGCTCGGCAAGGGCGGGACCTTCGTCGGCCAGCACATCCTCACCCCGCTGCACGGGGTCGCCGTACAGATCAACGCGTTCAACTTCCCGGTCTGGGGTCCGCTGGAGAAATTCGCCCCCGCGTTCATCGCCGGCGTGCCGAGCCTGGTCAAGCCGGCGACCCAGACCGCGTACCTGACGGCCCGGCTGGTGGAGCTGATCGTGGACTCCGGGCTGCTGCCGGAAGGCTCGATCCAGCTGGTCTGCGGCAGCGTCGGCGGCCTGTTCGATCACCTGGGCGAGCAGGACCTGGTGTCGTTCACCGGGTCAGCCGCTACCGCCCGTCAGCTGCGGGCCCATCCGGCCATCGTCGAGCGGTCGATACGGTTCAACGCCGAGGCGGACTCGCTGAACTGCTCTGTCCTCGGTCCCGAGGCCGGGCCGGGGACGCCCGAGTTCGACCTGTACGTCCGGCAGCTGGTCGCCGAGATGACGGTCAAGGCCGGCCAGAAGTGCACCGCGATCCGGCGGGCCCTCGTGCCGGCCGCGCTGGCGGACCAGGTGGCGGAGGCGGCGCGCGATCGGCTGGCCAAGGTGGTGGTGGGCAACCCGGCGGAGGAAGGCGTGCGGATGGGTGCGCTGGCCAGCCTGGAGCAGCGCGAGGAGGTGCGCCGTTCGGTCAAGGCCCTGCTGTCGGCGGGCCGGATCGTGTTCGGGGATCCGGACCACGTGGACGTCGTCGGGGCCAGCGCCGAACGCGGCGCGTTCATGGCACCGCTGCTCCTGCGGGCCGACGAGGCGGGCCGCCCGGAGCCGCATCAGGTGGAGGCGTTCGGCCCGGTCAGCACGATCATCGGTTACCGCGACACTACTGAGGTGATCGATCTGGCGGCCCGCGGCCGGGGCAGCCTGGCCGGCTCGATCGTCACGGCCGATATCGCCTTCGCCCGGGATGTCATCCTCGGCCTGGCGCCCTGGCACGGCCGCCTCCTTGTGCTGGACCGCGAGGACGGAGCCGAGTCCACCGGGCACGGGTCGCCGCTGCCCGCGCTGGTCCACGGCGGCCCGGGGCGGGCCGGCGGCGGCGAGGAGATGGGCGGCATCCGCGGCGTGCTGCACCATATGCAGCGCACGGCGGTGCAGGCCAGCCCGCGGGTGCTGTCCGCCGTCACCCGCACCTGGATCCCGGGCACCGAACGGAACGCCGACGGCGGCCATCCGTTCCGCAGGTCGCTCGCCGAGCTGCGGATCGGCGACGCCGTGGTGGCCGGGCCCCGGCCGGTCACGCTGGCGGACATCGAGCACTTCGCCGAGTTCACCGGTGACACCTTCTACGCGCACATGGACGCCGACGCGGCCCGGGCCAACCCGTTCTTCGACGGCCGGGTCGCCCACGGCTACCTCATCATCTCCTTCGCGGCTGGCCTTTTCGTCCAGCCCGATCCCGGTCCGGTGCTGGCCAACTACGGCCTGGAGAACCTGCGCTTCCTCACCCCGGTCTACCCCGGGGACGAGCTGACGGTGACCCTGACCTGCAAGCAGATCACCCCGCGCGAGGACGCCGGGTACGGCGAGGTGCGCTGGGACGTGGACGTGACCAACCAGGACGGCAAATCGGTGGCCAGCTACGACGTGCTGACCCTGGTCGCGAAGGAGTGGCCGCCCGCGTAGGGGCGGCTACGATCATGCCAGGGCCAGGCCGAGCGCGACCGCGTAGCGGTGGCCGAGCGGGCCGCCCGCGCAGGTGCCGCCGACGTCGCCCCGGCCTACCGCCACGCCGTCCGGCAGCATGCGGGCGATCACGCTGAGCAGTTCCTCGTCACCGGCCGGGCCGCCGACCGCAATGACCTGCGCCGGGTCCTGGCCGAGCGTCTGGACCGCACGCCGGAAGTTCGCCGCCAGCACGGCCAGCTTGAGCTGCAGCCGGATCGCCCGCCATTCGCCCGGGCCATGGTGGCGGTCGAACGGCAGCCAGCCGCCGGGCCCGTCCACGGCGAGCATGCCCGCCGCCGAGGCGGGCGCCGGAACGTCCAGGAACCCGCGGGTGCCGTCCTCGGCCTCGAACCGCTGCCCGCCGTCCACTCGGACGCACGGGCCGCGCTTGACCCAGTCGGCGGCCGCCCGCGGGATGCCGAGCATCTCCGCCACGGCCGCGGTGAGCAGTTCGCCGGCTCCCGCGGCCACCACGCTAAGGCCGGTCGGGCCGGCCCCGATCACGTCGATGGTGCCGGCTCCCAGGTCGACTACGACCGCCTCGTCGCGGGCCCCCGGCGTGGTGAGGGCACCCAGCCGGGCCGCGGCCGGCTCGGCGACCGGGCTGTGCACCGGTATGTCCAGCAGGTCGCCCAGGACGGGGGCCGCCTCCTCGTGGCCTGCGCGGCTCAGCGAGGCGACCAGCACCGCCCGGCCGGTGCTGCCCAGCCGCGCGGTGACCGCCTCGGCCGCGGCGGCCAGGTCCACCGCGAACAGGTCATCGACCTCGACCTGGGCAGGAGCGGTCCCGGCGGCAGCGGTTGCGGGTCCGAACGCCCGTACTGCGCCGACCGGCCAGCCAGCCAGCCGTGCGCACGCGGCCCGCAGCGGGAGGCGGTCACCCTCCACCGTCATCACCCACGGCTCGGCCGGGACCTCCGGCACGGCCGGGACGGCCTGCAGCAGGCCCACCACGGCGTTGGCGTGATCGGCCAGCGCCCGGCCCACCACTGCCGCGTCGCCCGCTTCGTGGGCGTGCAGGCCGAGGCGGGCGCCGAGCGCTACCGGGTCGGCTAGCAGGCGCAGCGTGTGCCCGGGCGGGCGCACCTCAACCGCCAGCAGCTGGCACGCGGCCGCCGCGGCGGCATCAACCTGATCGATGACCGGCAGCCCG
>JBKQQQ010000537.1:0-5804 GCA_052144275.1 Streptosporangiaceae bacterium | reverse complement strand
GCATGAGCGGACGTTCGCTGGCGTGGGTCTGGTTTCCGGCAAGGGTGCGCTATCATGGGATATCACTTGGAGGCGCGCATGACCGACATACTGATCCGCGATGTACCCGAAGACGTGATCGCCGCCGTTGACGCTCGGGCGGGCCGCCTGGGCTTGTCCCGCAGCGAGTACGTCCGCCGCCGACTGGCTCAGGACGCTGCCGCGGCTAGTGCTGCGGTGAACACCCAGGATCTGGCCCGGTTCGCTGAGGTCTTTAGTGACCTGGCCGATCCTGATGTCATGTCACAGGCGTGGCGGTGACAGACTGGCTAATCGATAAGTCTGCGCTCGTCCGCCTGGCCGACAGCACCGACGCCGCGGAGTGGGCGGCGCGGACCGAGCGGGGACTTGTCCGGATTGTCACCGTCACCCGGCTAGAGGTCGGCTACTCGGCCCGATCCGGGCCAGACCTGCGCGCGGACCTACGGCGCCCGCCGCTTGCCGCTATGCCCGTGGAATACCAGACGCCCGCGATCGAGGACCGCGCGGTCGAAGTCCTCACGTTGCTCGCAGACCGCGGTCAGCACCGGGCCCCGTCGATCCCCGATCTCATCGTCGCCGCAACGGCCGAGCTGGTCGGCCTGACTGTCCTGCACCTCGACAAGGACTTCGAGATCATCGCCCGCATTACCGGTCAGCCCCTCGAACGCTTGAACATCAGCTAACCCAGCAGATCGGCCGGGCTTGCGCCACACCATCCGAGCGCGAATCGCGGCAGATGCGGACGTTCACCCCCAGGGCGCCGATGCATAAACATACAGATCCACCGCTTGCGCGTTGACCATAACCGGGCGGCCAACGACGCGAAGTCCGCGAAATAACCGCGCGCCGACCCGCCGTTATGATCAGCCGACCCATCGTCAGATGACCGCTTCCGCTGCGTCCCGAAGTGGTCGTTATGGCGCCGGGTGGCCCGGGCGCTGGGCCAGGTCCTGGCATGCCTGGCGCACCGGCACGCCCGCCCGGCTGGCGGCGGCGCGGATGTAGGCGACCGCCGCGAACAGGGCGTACTGCCAGAAGTCGTCGGTCTGCCACCAGGCGACCTCATCGAGCAGGTCCGGTTCGGTCCCGCCATGGAGGGCTGCTGCGGCCAGCACTGCGTACTGGAGCTTCGTGTTTTCCCGGCCGCGGAACGTGCACTCGGGCAGGAACCGCTCGCGTAGCCCCTCCAGGGGCAGCGGGTCGGCCCGGCTGGCCCCGCACCAGTCCAGCGTGTCCGCGGCGACGTGGAGGAACACCTCGCCGGGGAAGGTGTTGTCCCGCGGGTGCAGCGGCGCAAGCTCGCTCACCAGCTGAAAGATGTCAGCGTCGCGGGCGAGCCCGTCGAGCAGAGTCTGGCGGGCAGTCACGGTGTCCTCGGGGGCGGGCCCCTTCCTGGCAGGCATATCCCGACGGTAGAGCAGAACCGGCGATCGCCGGGGGGCCTTGCGGGCGGCCGTCCGGAACTTTCGTAGCCCGGTTCCCGGGCGGAGGTTCTCCGCTCGGCGCTGCGCCGCGGCATCCCGGGCGAGGACATCCTCCACGCCATCGACAACGCGATCACTGCCGGTCGAGGTGGGTGATGACCGCTGCGCTGGCTGGTTCCGGCCCAGGTGCACGCGCCGCCCAGTCCCTGCACGAACCGTCCGCGCCGTGAAGAACATCGTGTCGGCCAGCACGAGCACGCACGCGAACCACAGCAGCCCCGCAGCGACCGAGTCAGCGGCAACCCGCCTCACGCCCCGTCCCGGCGATCAGGGCCGCCGCTGCGACGGGTTACGGGACTCACTGGTCCCAGTGCGGCGGGCGTTCCCGGCGCAGGCGCTCGTCATCGTCCTGCTCGGGAGCCTCACCCCAGCCGATGCCGGTTCCTTCCTCGCTCTGCGCCGGCAGCGCCGGCTTGTCGTCGGGGTCAGGTCGGATAACCCCGTCATCCCGCCGCCCGGGCCCGGCTGGCGGGTGAGGCCGGCCGCGGACCTGACCTCGGCCGGATTCTTGATTCCCGGCGTGTCAGGTGACCACGGGCCACCAGCGGCCGGGACTTTCGACTCTGCCGCGGGTCGGCCCCGGCTATTTAGTTGATATTCAGCAAATATCGCCGCCAGGCTGACGGCAGGACACCTGGAAGGAATGGCCGATGGCATCGCGGACAGCAGCTGCGCGGCAGTCTGCGCCGGGGCCCGGCTACAAGTGGATCGCCTTGTCGAACACGACGCTGGGCGTGCTGATGGCCAGCGTCAACGCGTCGATCCTGCTGATCGCGCTGCCGGACATCTTCCGCGGCATCGGGCTCAACCCGCTGCAACCAGGGAACTCCAGCTTGCTGCTGTGGCTGATCATGGGCTACATGGTGGTCACCGCGGTGCTGGTGGTGAGCTTCGGCCGCCTGGGGGACATGTACGGCCGGGTGCGCATCTACAACCTGGGCTTCGCGGTGTTCACGCTGTTCTCCGTGGTGCTGTCGCTGACCTGGATGCACGGGACCGCCGGGGTGCTGTGGCTGATCCTCATGAGAGTGCTGCAGGGGGTCGGCGGGGCGATGCTGTTCGCGAACTCCGCCGCGATCCTCACCGACGCCTTTCCCCCGGACCAGCGCGGGCTCGCCCTCGGCCTGAACCAGGTGGCCGGGATCGCCGGGTCCTTCATCGGCCTGGTCGTCGGCGGGCTGCTCGGCCCGGTGGAATGGCACCTGGTCTTCCTGGTGTCGGTGCCGTTCGGGCTGTTCGGGACATTCTGGGCGTACCTGAAGCTGCGGGAACTCGGCGAGCGCCGGCCGGTCAACCTCGACTGGTGGGGGAACCTCACGTTCGGCGTGGGGCTGATCGCGCTGCTGGCCGGCATCACCTACGCCATCCAGCCCTACGGCGGGCACATCATGGGCTGGACCAATCCCTGGGTGATCGCGGCCATGGCCGGCGGTGCGGCCCTGCTCATCGCCTTCTGCTTCATCGAGACCCGGGTGCAGCACCCGATGTTCCGGATGGAGTTGTTCCGGATCCGGGCGTTCAGCGCCGGCAACCTGGCCGGCCTGCTGTCCGGGCTGGGCCGCGGCGGGCTGATGTTCATCTTGATCATCTGGCTGCAGGGCATCTACCTGCCCAGGCACGGATACAGCTTCGACCGGACTCCGCTGTGGGCGGGCATCTACATGCTGCCGCTCACCGCCGGGTTCCTGCTCGCGGGACCGGTGTCGGGCTGGCTGTCGGACCGCTTCGGCGCCCGCCCGTTCGCCACCGGCGGCATGGTCGTCGCCGCAGGCTCCTTCTGGCTGCTGGAGATCCTCCCGGTCAACTTCGCCTACTGGCAGTTCGCGTTCATCCTGCTGCTGAACGGGATCGGCATGGGCCTGTTCGCCTCCCCGAACCGGGCCGCCATCATGAACAGCCTGCCATCCGAACGGCGCGGTGCCGGGTCCGGCATGGCCACCACGTTCCAGAACTCATCCATGGTGCTGTCCATCGGCATCTTCTTCACGCTGATCATCCTGGGACTGGCGGCGACGCTGCCGTCGGCTCTGCTGCACGGGCTGACCGCCCAGGGGGTGCCCGCCGCGGACGCGGCCAGGGTGGCGGCCCTGCCGCCAGTCTCGGTGCTGTTCGCGTCGCTGCTCGGCTACAACCCGGTGCAGACGCTGCTCGGCCCCGTCATCACCCACCTGGCCCCGGCCCGCGCCGCCTACCTGACCGGGCGCAGCTTCTTCCCGTCCCTGATCACCGCCTCGTTCGGTCATGGCCTGTCGGTAGCCTTCGACTTCGCCATCATCGCCTGCCTGGTCGCCGCCGTCGCCTCGCTCCTGCGGGGCGGGAAATACATCCACGACGAGCAGGCGGCCGCGCCGCGCGAGACAGCCGCCGCCGAAGCGAGACCGGCCATGTCCTCAGCCCAGGGCGCGACAGCGCGGGCGGCCCGCCCGCGTCCGCTGCAGCCGGCACCGGACTGCCCGGCCGCCGAGCGGGCCGATCCTGTCGCCCCGGCCCAGGTCCCTGAGTGTCTCGACGTCGTAGTGCAACGGCTTGCACATTCCGGGCCCAGTGGCCCCAGGTCACGGCAGGCCACTCCGGGCAGGTTCACCGCGCTGGCGATCCTGCACGCCTCCGGGCCGCTGCGCGTCGGCGATCTCACGGCCCGGGCCGGAGTCGCGCTCCCCACGATGTCGCGGATCGTCGACGAGATCGTCCGGCGCGGGTGGGCGCAGCGGCGCGTCGACCAAGCCGATCACCGTGCCAGCGTGATCAGCATCACCGAGGCCGGCGAGGCGATCCTCGCTGCGGTACGGCACGACAGGACCGCGCGCCTGGCCGCCGACCTGGCGCTGTTGGAACCAGAGGAGGCGGCGACGCTGCTGGCCGCCTTGCCGGCGCTGGAATCGCTCGCGGACCGGATCGCGGCAGCGCCGCCGCGAACAGCTCACTCAGCCTGACCCGGGCGGTGATGCGAGCCGGCCGCTACCGCGTGCACAGCGTCAACACCGTCTTCCCACGACCTGTTATCGCCCAGGGAGCTCCCGAGGGAGATGCGGCCCAGAACTGGCCGTTCCGTGCCGCCCGGCCAGCTGCGAAAGCCTCATCGACAGGTAGCGCATAGTCGGCGATCAGGTCGCTCACGCTACCAAGCGGCTATCACGCTGCGTCATAACCGCTGGCTGCGGCTACCGCGCGAGATCCGCCTTATTGGTTCGGTACGTTGCGATACGCCGTGCCCATGACCTCGAATCAACGCCGAACGGGTCAATCTGTGCGAGTTGGCAGGGACGAGTCGGCCGCGGCGCAGCCCTCGCGATTAGGGATCCGGGTCTGGTAAGGCATCACCGGACGGTGGCAAGTGCGGGACCGGGCTTGCCGGATGCGGGCGGCTGGCTGGGTCGGCTGATTCCGGTTTCGCTGGACAGCTGCTGCAGGTAGTCCAGCACTGTCTTCAGCCTGTCCGGCCGCCGCGGGCCGCGATGTGTCCGTCCGGCCGGACCAGGAAGACCGACCCTGCGCGGCTGCGGCGGAATGCGCGTGCATCCCCGGGGCCGCGGGTAACGACCTCGAACAGGTCCTGGTAGGCGTCAGGGCGGGGGCTGGCAGGCTCGCTATCCGGATCCGCTCCCGTTAGGACCATCACGTGGCGGCCGCGGGGCAGGGCTGGGCAGCCGAGCGGGGTGCAGCCGCGGTTTGCTTTCCTGTGGTCGTCCTGAGTGTCCTGGTCGTACCTGACCGGCATGAACGTGCCATCCTTGCAAGTAAGGAAGTATGCACGGAACTCGGGACGGTTCAGCATGGCCAGCCAGGTCTTCGTGGGGCGGCAGCGGGAGCTGGCCGTGCTTGCAGAGCTGGCGGCCAAGGCGCGCGCCGACCAGCCTCAGGTGGTGCTGGTTGAGGGCGAAGCAGGGATGGGCAAGTCCAGCTTGATCACCAGGTTCGTGCCGGCGGTTAGCGGTACCGCCGTACTGCGGGCGAGCGGGGAAGAAGGCGAGTCCACCCTGAGCTACGGCGTCATCTCCCAGGTTGCCGCGGCCGCTCGCAGCCTCGGAGCGGCAACGCCCGCCCTTTTGAGCGGCGAGCTGGCCGAGAGCCTCGACCCGTTGGCGGTGGGAGCCGAGCTGCTGTCGGTCTTCGACACGCTGGGGCGGTCGGGCCAGCTGACGCTGTTGCTGGTTGACGATCTGCACTGGTCCGATCCGCTGTCGGCGCGCTCCCTCTTGTTCTGCCTGCGCCGCCTGCTGGCGGACCGCGTCCTGGTGGTGGTGACGGCACGGCCGGGGCAACTTGCCCGCTACGGGGAGGGTTGGTACCGCTTCTTCG
>JBKQQQ010000536.1:0-4357 GCA_052144275.1 Streptosporangiaceae bacterium | reverse complement strand
ATGCCGAAATGATGGGCGATCTCGTGGATGACGGTGCGGCGGACCTGGTCGTCGACCTCCTGCTCGGTGCGGCAGATTGCGCAGATCGCCTGCCGGTAGATGGTGATCCGGTCGGGCAGGACCCCCGCGTACTGCGATGTGCGGCTGGTGAGCGGGATACCCTCGTAAAGCCCGAGCAGGCCAGACGGTCCCGGGCCGTGCTCGACCATCACGGCGACATTGCGCATCAGCTGGCCGAGTTCCTCGGGCAGCCCGTCCAGCGCGGTGACGACCATGTCTTCGAAACGGCCGGGTTCGACCTCGATCACCAGCCCATTGTCCAACGCAGCGGGGCCGCGCCAGTCAGCCCTGACGGGATCGCATCACACCTCATCGCGCCCAAAGCGGCATGAGAGTAAGTCGCTAGGCGTATGCCAATGTTGTGTCATGGGCATTTCTGGCGCTGCCGTCCAGCCTGTCAGCGAAGGTAATTCCGAGTCAGCCGTCCGGTTCCTGATCGAGTGGGTCAGTGACGGCGAGGCCGAGGCGCGGACGTATCTGACCGACCATGCAGAACCCGAGGGCGCCAGCCTTGTCGCCACGGACGGTCCCGTTGTCATCGGTTTCGTCGCGATTGTGTGGGAGTCCAACTATGCCGGATTCCAGTGCCGCGGCATTCCGCTCGTTCACCAGATCGCTGTGGCCGGGCCGTTCCGGCGGCGGGGTGTCGCCACGCTGCTAATGGACGCGGCCGAGCAGCTCGCCCGCGACCGGGGCGTCGTCACCCTGGGCATCACCGTCGGCCTGTTCGACGAGTATGGACCTGCCCAGCGGCTGTACGGACGGCGCGGCTATATCCCGGACGGCCGAGGCGCATGCCAGGGCCAGCGGCCGCTCAGCAAAGGAGCCCGGGTGACCATGGATCACGATCTGATCATGTGGGCTCACCAAGGACCTCGTCGGCTGAGACCTCAACATCGAACCTCAGCGGAACGAGAGGACGACGAGGAACGGTCTCGTCCTGGCAAGGCCTCCCAATATGGACACACGTTCGGGATCCGAGCAGAAGTATAGAGTGGGTTATCTGAATGGATATTCAAACAACTTGTCAAACGCCCTGCAGTCCCTGGCGTCGCGCTATTGACGAGTTCGACGTGCCATGGGAAAATACCATCGCCGGACGCCTCGTCTTCTGGGCAAGCGACCGGCAGGACGGCGGACTGGCGCATTTTGAGGCCTGGGGGATGAGTGCAGCTCTTTGTTTCCTATTCTCGCCCGGATCGGCTTCGGGTTGAGACTCTGATAGCACGCCTCAGGCAGGCTGGAATTGACCTTGGCTGGACAGTGATCTGGTTGACGGCTGGCCGTGGTGGGACAAGATTCTCGGTCAGATCCGGTCTTGCGACGCCGTCCTTGCCGCCGTGTCCAGAGCCTCGGTAATTTCGCAGGCCTGCCGTTCAGAGCGCAAATACGCCGCGCAGCTCGGAAAACCGATTCTGCCTATAACGCTTGAACGCGTGCACGCCGAACTGTTCCCCGAAGACATAGCCCGGGTCCAGGGAATTGACTACAGCCAACCGGACGAGGCTGCCGCGTTCCAGCTGGCCAGCGCGATCTTCGCCCTGCCCAAGCCCGGGGCACTGCCCAACCCTCTCCCGGTGCCGCCGCCCGTGCCCCAGACCCGCTTCGGCAACCTGAACGACCGCATAAGCGCGCCCTCGCTCACTTTGGAGAACTCTGGTCTTGCTTACTCAGCTATACTTGAGGGATGCGGCTGAAGGGAGGGCGGATATGGTCGGGCGGTCGCCGAGGAAGCTGCCAGAGCTGGATAATCTTGAGTACTTCTTCTTGTTCGCGGGTTTGATCGCGGCTGTAGTATTCTCGCTGGCGGCCGCAATCTGGAGATTTCCGATTGCATGGCTACTGCCGGCGATTTTTCTTGCGCTATACATGATCCTGCGGGTACTGGTTCCGCTGCGCAACGCTCAACCTATATTGCAGGACTTCCATAATCAAATTGCGGCACTGAGAGGCCAGCTAGACGTACTACAGATCAGCCTTGGAGCAACACCGGTAGAATATCATATTGACAATAATGAATTTTATGGCAAACTTACAGAGCGGATTATGAATAGCGCTCAGCATAAGCTAGACGTTACTTATGTTCGGCGGATTCCCCCGACTGCCTTTACTCAGGAGAAGTCTCAGCACTACTTTAAGTCGATACTTGATTGGGCAAATGAGGAGCACGCGCGAACTGTGCGCCGTATCATCGGTGTGCACAATGAAGAGATGCGCAAGTGGGCGTACAAACATTGGCAGGATACACGGCAAATTTCGAACTATGAAGCTAGGATCCTCGAGTACGAGGGCAAGCTTGACATGCTTAATATGGCTCTGATTGATGAGCGTTTTGTTTATCTCGCGTTTTCTGGATCCACAAACCAGTCCATGAGCGGCCTAAGCATCGACGACAAACGGGCGTGTCAGTATTTTAGCCACTACTATGATCAGAACTGGGCCAACGCGGAACCATTGGCGCAATGGGCTTCACGCTACTCAAGCGCCAACGTGAGCCGACGGCCATCCGGCTCTGGTATATAACCCATTTCGGACTGCCTCAGCATATCAAAAAGCGGCGTCGGATCGATGCCGACCGGGAAGACAGTGGTCCCGATCTGGACATCCTGAAAAAGTGCTGAGGTTTGCGGCAACGGTCGCTGGGACCTTAAACTGCGATGGCTGAACTGTGGAAGCTTACACATGACCGCGTATAAGTTAGATGTGCGTATTGGCGACTCACTCTATTCGGCAGATGAGGTCGACCGGGCAGCAGGCCAGCGATCTTGAGCATGGCATGGGGTTCGGCGCGATGTGACAGAACATCCGTTCTCGCGTGCCTTGGATCTTGGTCGCCCGCCAGGACTTCCCGGCGGTTACACACTCTGTCGCTATCGGGCGGCTGATGACGCTTTGTGACCAGATTTCATGCGCTGCCTGCGTGTACCGCGCACAGGAACCGATGAGCTTGGGAACAGCCTGTCCATGGCCTCTGCTCCGGTGGTCAGGACAGGGCGCAGCTCGCGCCGGTAGACCACCTCGGTGGTCCTGGTGTTGGAGTGACCCGCTAGCCGGGCGATCTCCTCGACGGGTACTCCTGAGCTGGACATCAGCGACACGAATGAATGTCGCAGCTCCCGTGGCGTCCAGTTCCCGCCGATCTTGGCGGCCGTGCAGACCGTCCTGAACTCCCGCCGGACGTTAGCCGCATCCAGGGAAGCGCCCGTCCGGGTGGAAAAGACGAGATCACGGTCGCTCCACGTCATGCCGACGGCGGCCCGGTCGCCGGCTTGCCGCTTCTGATGGGCCCAGAGCGCGTTCACCGCCATCTCGGGCAGGGCAAGTGTCCTGCGTGATTTCTCGGTCTTGGTATCCCCGTGAGACCGGACGGATCGCCACACGGCCGCGCTGGCCGGCACGGGCGGGTTGGCCACAGGATCGCCGAAGTCAACGTGCTCCCAGCGCAGCGCCCGGGCCTCTTCGGTGCGGATGCCGGTCGCCAGGCACAGGGCGATGTAGGCGTGCATCCTGGTGCCCTCGGCGGCCGCCAGGAGTGCCGACGCCTGTTCCAGGCTGAGGCTCTTGCTCGGCCGTCCGGCCTGGCCCTTGGGGGTTTCGACGAGCATGGCGACGTTGCGCCCCACCAGATCCCGGGCCTCGGCGTGCCGGATCGCCCGGGTCAGCGCGTTGTGGCCCATGACCACGGCAGCGCTCGAGTACTGCTGTGCCATGGCCCCGTCGCCGTGGCGGGCCTGCCACCGTAGGGGGAGGTCACCGGGAGTGTGCGTGGTATCACTCCCAGAGCCAGGACGACGAGACGAGTGGAGCAGCAATGACCGGACCAGAGCATTACCGCCGGGCTGAGGAACTTGCCGCTGAGGCGCACAGGCTGCTCGGCCAGGGAGACGGCCAGGCCACTGCGGGCGTCTGGGCCGCCGTGGCCAGACCCATGCGGTGCTTGCCCCTGGCCGCCGCCACCGCGGTCGGAGCGTCCGGCGCGGATAGCCGCGCCTGGGCGGGGTTGTCGTTCCAATGGCTAGAATCGCCGGGATGCCAGGGCCGACCGCAGGAAGCGCCGTACCCGTGGGCAGGGCCCGCACACTCGCTCAGGTGTACCGGCACTTCGGTGAGGTCGACGCCGCCGGAACATCGCCGCTGTACGAGCGCGTCGCCGTCGCCCTGAGTGAGTCCGACGAGGCGCTGCGCGCCATCGAGGCGGCGCCGGCGCGCAAGCGGCACCCCACGGTGATCCTCGCCGCGCTGCACGACCTCGCCCTCGCCGGACGCGCCCCGGCGCTTGCCGCGGCCTATGCCGCTG
>JBKQQQ010000535.1:0-4035 GCA_052144275.1 Streptosporangiaceae bacterium | reverse complement strand
GCTGGCCGTCGACGCGGCCAAGTCCCAGGCCACGGGTCCGGAGCAGGTGTCCTCGAAGTCGTGCCAGACCCATCCGCCGCCGGTGGCCATCAGGTTGCCTGCGCCAGCGTCGCCGTGCAAGGGCTGCCGCCGCGGCCACCGGGGTTACCTGGGTCACCGCGGCTACGGCTCCGCCAGCGCGGCGCGGGTGCCCCGCGCGGCGCTGACCGTGGTGACGGTCGTGGCGGCGACGACCAGCGCCAGGTAGACGCCGGGGAGGGTGCCGTGATGGTAGCCGGCGAAGTGATGTTCCCACAGGCACAGGCCGACGACGGCGACCACGATGGCCGCGGCCGCCACCGCCATGACCGCGGCGGCCACGCCGGCCGCAGCCGCGGCAACGCGCAGGGCTGGCCCCCGTGGCTGCAGCCTGCGCAGGGCCAGGCCGGGTCCGGCCGCCGCGGCGGCGGCCGCGGCGAACCCGGCCAGGGCGACGACCAAGAACCACCAGGGGCCGACCCCGTTCGCGCGGCCGAGCAGCTTGATCGTCACGATCAGGGCGGCCAGGTACGCGGCCGGCGCGATCAACGGCAGCAGCAGGTACACCATGTCTCGCGGGCGACGCTCGCGCCAGGCCCGGCGGAGCATCAGCAGCCACAGCGGCAGTCCGCCGAACCCGGCGACCAGCGCCGAGAGGGCCAAGCTGACGTCGAAGACCGCGTAGGCCCAGCGGACCTCCGGATGACCCGGCGCGGTGAAGCCCTGGAGCTGGGTGAGCTGGGCAAAGACCAGCCCCAGGCCGGTCAGCATGGACCAGGCCGCCAGGGCCGTGGCCAGGCTGGAGCGCATCCGGGCAGGGCGGTCGTGCAGATGCCTGGGCGGGCAGATCCAGGCCGGGACCGCACGCCAGGCGACGCTGGCCACGGCGCTCGGGCCGCCGCCGGAGTCGTCGAGGAGCGCCCGGACCTCGTCTCCGTAGCGGGCCCGCCAGGACGGCGGGTAGAGGGCGAGCGCGGACCGGGCCAGCCGTGTCGAACCGGGCGGGGCCGTCCCGGGCAGTGTGGACCTGTGCGGTGCGGAACCGGGCGGCGTGGAACCGGGCGGCGTCGCGCCTGGCGAGGCGGGCGGCCTCATGCTCCAGCCCAGCCGAGACTGGTGCTCAGCCGCTCCCTGGCCACCGAAGCGACCTTGCTCATCCGCTCGGACTGCTGCGCCAGCGCCTGGGCACCGGCCATCGTGATGCGGTACGGCCGACGGCGGTCGTCCGTCTCGAGCGGCTCGATCAGGCCGCGGGCCTCCAGTCGCGCGATCACCGCGTAGAGGGTGCCCGCGCTGAGCCGCACGCCCATGGTCTCCGCCACGTCCTGGGTGATGGCGTAGCCGTGCTTGGGTTCGCCGGCCAGGCTGGCCAGCACCAGCAGCGGCGGATCAGCCCATCGGTCCAGCCTGTCGGTCACGTGTGCTCTCCCCCGGTCGGTTCCCTGCGTGGTTATGTCGGCCTACTCTATAGCGTCATCCGCTATACCGCAATGCGATATACCGTCAGGCATTACAGTGTCAGCAATCCGGGCCGGATCAGCCTGGCTCATGACCGGACCAGTACGCCCGAAGCGTTCCGGGAACGTGCCGCGCGGCGGCCGGCCTTATGCTCATCGGGTGAAAGGCTCCGTTACCGTCCATATCGCGGCGTCGGCCGAACTGGTCTGGGATCTGGTCAGCGATGTCACCCGGATCGGGGAGTTCAGCCCCGAGACGTTCGAGGCGCAGTGGCTGGACGGCGCGAGCGGGCCGCGGGCCGGGGCGCGCTTCCGCGGGCACGTGCGGCGCAACGGCCGGGGACCGGTCTACTGGACGACCTGCACGGTGACCGCGAGCGAGCCGGGCCGAGAGTTCGCCTTCGCGGTCGGCGGGCCCGGGAGCACCACCGTCAACACCTGGCGGTACCAGCTCGAGCCCGTCGCGGACGGAACCGACGTGACCGAGTCGTTCGAGCTGGCCGACACGCTGCCGCTCCGCCTTTACTGGAGCGTGGCCGGGCGCGCGCGCCTGCGCACCAACCTCGAGGGCATGCGCGCCACCCTGGAGAAGATGAAGGCGGTGGCCGAGCGCGGATAGGGCCAGAAGGCCAGCGCGATCAGCACGAGGGCTGGCGGGCAGGGCTAGGGGTGGCGGGCAGGGCTAGGGGTGGCGGGCAGGGCTAGGCGGGCAGGACCGCGACGGGCGTGGTGGTGGGCTTCGACGTCCCGCCCGCGGGCTCGACGGTTATCCCGATCCGGTCTCCGGGCACCACCGCGGACGCCAGCAGGGTGCCGCGGCCGGCCATCAGGCCTGCCGAACGGGCCCCGGACGGGCTCATCACCCACACCTGGTACACCCGCCCGGCCGGCGGGGAAACCATCCCGGTGCTGGTGATGACGGCTTCCCGCAGGGCGGTGGAGGCGACCACGGTGACGCTTCCGCCCGCCGAGGTCCTGGTGGCCTCGATCCGGGCGTCGGGGGCCGTGACGACCCGGGTAATCGCGGCGTCGCTCGCCTGCGTCGACTCGAGCCGGTGCTGAGTGGACACCTGCGTGATGCCGAGAGCGACGGCCGCGGCCACGCTGGCGGCGGCGGCGAAGGCGGTCATCCGCCTGGAGATGCGGCCCGGCTGCCTGTCGAACAGCCGCGTCACCTCGCCTCGGTCCGCGCGGAGCCGGTCTGTCGGCAGCGGCGGGAGCTGCCTGGTCCGGTAGGTGGCGGCCAGCACCCGCTGCTCCATCCCCGGTGGCGGCTGGAGCGCCTTCGCCACCGCGAGCCTGGCCGCGGTCTCGCGCAGGCCGCGGACCTCCGCCTCGCACGACGGGCAGTGCTGCAGGTGGCGCTCGAATTCCGCCCGCTCGGGATCGGGCAGGGCATCCAGGGCATAGCTGCCGGTGAGCACGTGCCAGTCGTCGGCCAGGATTTTCACCACGTCACCTCCATGCAGTCACGCATCCTGATCAACCCGTCCCTGATCCTGGTCTTCACCGTGCCGAGGGCCACCCCGAGCAAATGCGCGACCTGCGGGTAGGTGTATCCGCCGTAATAGGCGAGCTTGATCGACTCGCGCTGCAGCTCGGTGAGGCCGCCCAGGCAGCGGCGCACCCGCTGGTGGTCCAGCGTCGCCGCCACGACTTCGGCCACGTCGTCGTCCGGGACCATCTCCGTCGCCGCCTTCTGCTCCCGGCGCGAGCCTGCGCTTTCCGAACGGACCCGGTCGACCGCGCGGCGGTGCGCGATCGTCAGCGCCCAGGCGGCGGCGCTGCCGCGGGCCGGGTCGAACCTGGACGCCGTGCGCCAGACCTCGAGCAGCACCTCCTGGGCGACTTCCTCGGACTGGGCCGGATCTCTCAGCACCTGCCGGACCACCCCGTACACCGGCCCGGCCAGCTCACCGTAGACCAGCTCGAACGCCCGGTGGTCGCCGCGGGCCACCCGGGCCATCAGGGCGGCCAGATCCGGTCCGGCCTCGGTCGCCGGTTCCGGCTGCCACTGTCGTATATCTGGCCTGCTCATGCCTCCCATTCGAGGCACGGGCGCCTCCGGATTGCTCCTGCATAACTTCGTAAGAAAAAGCCCGCGGGCCAATCCGGGCTGGTGGCAGGTCCGAATGGCCGCCGTGATGAAGACATCGGGCCTGGCCGGCCTGCTGACAGGGGCCGTGGCGCTGGGCGTAGCCGAGCTGACGGCCGCGGTCACCGGGCCGAACGGCGCTCCGGTCGTCGCGGTCGGCGAGACCGCGATCAACCTGACCCCCGTGCCGGTCAAGGAGTTCGCGATCGCGCACTTCGGGACGCACGACAAGCAGGCCCTGGTCATCGGCATCGTGGTGCTGCTGGCCGCCTTCGCCGCGGGTATCGGCGTGCTGGCCGTCCGCAGGCTGGCCTACGGGCTCGCCGCGCTCGCGGCGTTCGCCGCAGTCGGCGTGGCGGCCGCGGTGAGCCTGCCGGCCGCGACGGCGGCCGACGTGGTGCCCACGCTGGCCGGCGCGGCCGTGGCGGCGGTGACGCTGGTGCTGCTGGTGCGCACGATACGGGG
>JBKQQQ010000534.1:0-4216 GCA_052144275.1 Streptosporangiaceae bacterium | reverse complement strand
GCTGCCGCTGATGATCAGCGTCGTGCCGCCCGCATTCGCCAGGTTGTGCCGCACGGCCCGGGGCAGGGCCTGACCGCCGAATACGGCAAGTGTGGTGGCCAGCGCCGCGGCCACCACGGTCGTGAGTGCTGCCGCGACGATCACCAGGCGGTGAGCGTTCATCCGAGGCAGTGTCAGCGAACCCCGTGCCAAGCCCATCAGAACTTCGAGCCTACGATCCGCGCTGGCTGATAAAAAGGGTGCGTGCGCCACCTGGTACCCGTCTGTAACCAGGCCGGGATCGGCGTCGCACGGCCACTCCCGGGACCTTGGCGGGACCCGGCCCGGCTATCGGAGGAGGCTGACGGATGCCGGTCATCGTCATTACCGGGGCCGCAGGCCTCGTCGGGTCCATGCTGCGGCCGAGGTTGGCCCGGCCCGGGCGCACGCTGCGCGTACTCGACATCGCCCCGCTGACGGCCGGCCCGGGCGAGGAGGCCATCCAGGCGTCGGTAACCGACCTGGACGCCATGCCGGCCGCCTGCCAGGGAGCCGACGCGGTCATCCACCTGGCCGGGATCCCGGGCGAGGCGTCCTGGCCGCGCATCCTCGAGCTCAACATCAACGGCAGCTACGTGACGTTCGAGGCGGCCCGGCGGGCCGGGACGCCGCGGGTGATCTTCGCCTCGTCCAATCACGCGGTGGGATTCACGCCCCGTTCGGCCTTTCCCGTGCCCGACTATGCCTTCCCCGCGCCGGACACCTACTACGGCGTCTCCAAGGCGGCCGTCGAGGCGCTCGCCGCGATGTACCATCACCGGTACGGCCTGGACGCGATCTGCGTGCGGATACTGTCCTGCTTCCCGCGCCCGACAGACGTGCGGATGCTGTCCACCTGGCTGTCGCCCGATGACGCGGGGCGGCTCTTCGACGCCTGCCTGACCACGGAAAGGCCCGGGTTCCGGGTCGTCTTCGGGGTGTCCGCCAACACGCGCGGCGGCTGGGTCTCGCTGGCCGAGGCGAAGGCCCTCGGCTACGAGCCCCAGGACGACGCGGAGGCCTTCGCCGCCGAGATCATCGCCGAACATGGCGAGCCGGACCCGGACGACCCGGTGCTCCGCTACCTGGGCGGCGGGTTCACCCTCCCCGACGATCAGGTGCCCCAGGCCTAGGGCTCAGCCGGCCGGGCGGCCGGCCCGGTACTCGTCCCAGCGGGTCAGGACCTCGGGGAGTTCCTTGGCCACGAAATCGAAGAAGGCGGCGTGCTCGGCCAGCCGGGCGCCTGCCGGGGTGTCCGGGCCGACCAGGTCGATGCCCTCGCGGACCAGCGCCGTCCAGCGGGTCATGACCTGGTCGCGCAGCCTGAGCATGTCGTGCCACACGTTGTCGGGCAGCCGGTAGCAGTCCCGGCGCGAGCCCGGCACCCGTTCCTTGTGCACCAGGCCGAGCTGGATCAGGTAGCGCACCGCGCCGGATACGGCCGCCGGGCTGATCCGCAGCATCTCGGCCAGCTCGGCGGCGGTGAGGCGGCCGGAGTCGGTGACCATGAGGGCGACGAAGACCCGGGACGGCATGGCCGGCATGCCCGCGGCGACCATGACGGAGGCGAACCGCTCGATGTAGCCGAACAAAGAGTCCTTCGGCCCTGTCGCCGGGTCCGGTCCGTCGGGCATCGTGACGTCACCTCCAGGAATAGAATATCGTATTTTGGAAATTCATAAATCTGTGAAAGTTGTGTAGGCTGAGCTCATGACGAACGCGATCGAGGTGCACGCCCTGCGCAAGTCGTTCGGCCGCACCAGGGCGCTCGACGGCCTTGACCTCATCGTCCGCACCGGCGAGGTACACGCGTTCCTCGGCCCGAACGGTGCGGGCAAGACCACCACGATCCGCATCCTGCTCGGCCTGCTGCGCAAGGACGGCGGCGAGGCCGGCCTGCTCGGCGGCGACCCGTGGCGGGACGCCGTCCGCCTGCACGCCAGGCTGGCCTACGTGCCTGGCGACGTGACCCTGTGGCCGAGCCTGACCGGCGGCGAGATCATCGATCTGCTCGCCAGGCTGCGCGGCCCGCGGTCCGTCATGGACGCCAAGCGCAAGGACGCGCTGATCGAGCGGTTCGCCCTGGATCCGGCCAAGAAGGCGCGGGCTTACTCCAAGGGCAACCGGCAGAAGGTGGCGCTGATCGCGGCGCTGGCCAGCGACGCCGAGCTGCTGCTGTTCGACGAGCCGACCGCAGGCCTCGACCCGCTGATGGAGGCGACCTTCCGCGAGTGCGTCAACGAGGAGCGGCACGACGGCCGCACCGTGCTGCTGTCCAGCCACATCCTGGCCGAGGCGGAGGCGCTGTCGGACCGGGTGACGATCATCCGCGACGGCCGGGCCGCCGAGACCGGCACGCTGGCTGAGATGCGGCACCTGACCCGGACGACGGTCGAAGCCGAGCTGGCCAGGCCGGTCAGCCTGGACGGCCTGCCCGGCGTCCACGCGGTGGAAATCCAGGGCACGCGGCTGCACTGCGAGGTGGACCACGCCGCGCTGAACGACCTGCTCGCCCACCTCACCGCGGCCGGCGTCCGCGAGCTGGTGTGCCGGCCACCGACGCTGGAGGAGCTGTTCCTCCGGCATTATTCGGCCGAACGGAGTGGGCCGGGAGCCCCGGCATGACCGTTCAAGCCCCACCCGCGGCACGCACCGGGCAGGCGGGCCCCGGACGAGCCGGCTCGGGACTTGCGGGCACCGGGGCCCTGACCAAGCTGGCCTTCCGGCGGGACCGGATAGCGCTGCCGGCCAGCGTCTACGTGATCGTGGCGCTGGTGGCCGGCACGGCCTACACGTTCAAGAAGCTGTATCCCACGGCGGCCGGGCGGGCCGCGCTAGCGGCGACCGGGGAGGGAAATCCCGCGTTCCGGTTCCTGTACGGCCGGCTGGACGGATCCTCGCTCGGTTCCCTCACCACCTGGCGTTACGGGATGTGGGCCGGGATCTTCGGCGCGCTGATGACGATCTTCGTCGTGGTCAGGCACACCAGGACCGACGAGGAGGAAGGGCGCCTGGAACTGGTGGGCTCGGCGGTGGTCGGCCGGGACGCCGCCCTAGTCGCGGCGCTGCTGACCGCGGTCTGCGCCAACGTGGCGATCGCCCTGCTGCTGTCCGTCGCGCTGCCGTTCACCGGGCTGCCGGCGGCCGGCTCGGCCGCGCTCGGGCTGGCCATCGGCGCGTCCGGGCTGGCCTTCACCGGAATCGCCGCCGTGGCGGCTCAGCTGACCGCGAGCGCGCGCGCCGCCCGCGGGATCGCGCTGGGCGTGCTCGGCGTCGCCTTCGTCCTGCGCGGCATCGGCGACGCCGCAGGCGCCGGCGGCCCCTCCTGGCTGTCGTGGGCCTCGCCGCTCGCCTGGATCCAGTTCACCCGGCCTTTCGCCGCCGAACGCTGGTGGGTGCTGTGCCTTCCGCTGGCCGTTTTCGCGCTGGGTGTCGCCGCGGCCTTCCTGCTCGCCGCGCGGCGCGACCTCGGCGCCGGCCTGCTGCCCGACCGGCCCGGCAGGCCGGCCGCCTCCCGCCTCCTGAGCGACCCGCTCGGCCTGGCCTGGCGGCTGCAGCGGGGAACGCTGCTCGGCTGGGCGGTCGGCTACGTCTGCACCTTCGCGGCCTGCGGGGCGGCCGCCAAGGGCGTCGGCCAACTGCTCGGGACCAGCGCCGCGCTCCAGCGCGAGTTCACCAGGCTTGGCGGCCAGGCCGCCATCACCAACGCCTACCTGGCCGCGCTCATGCTGCTGGCCGGCCTGGTCGCCGCGGGCTACGCCACGTCGACGGTGCTCCGGCTGCGGGCGGAGGAGACCGGCGGCCGGGCCGAGCCGCTGCTCGCCACGGCGGTCGGCCGGATCAGGTGGGGGCTCAGCCACATAGCCGTGGCGGTCGTCGGCACCGCGGTCCTGCTGGCCCTGGCCGGCCTGGCGACCGGCCTGGGCTACGGGCTGCGCATCGGGTCGGCGGGCCCGCAGGCGGCGCGGATGATGGGCGCGGCCATGGCCCAGCTGCCCGCGTCCCTGGTCATAGCGGGAGTCGCGGTCGCGCTGGTCGGGCTGCTGCCCGGCGCCTGCGTCGCCGGGGCGTGGACCGTGGTCGGCGCGGTGGTCGTCATCGACCTGTTCGGCGAGGTCCTCCAGCTATCCCACTGGGTGCTGGACATCTCGCCGTTCACGCACGCCCCGAGACTTCCGGGCGGGACCGTCTCCGCCGC
>JBKQQQ010000533.1:0-8268 GCA_052144275.1 Streptosporangiaceae bacterium | reverse complement strand
CCGAAGACCTGTTTTGGCTCCCAGGCCATGTCCGGGTAGGTGGTGCCGCGTTCATGCTCCAGGACCGCGACGACTCCGTAGGAGGCGAGATCAAGATCGCGGTGCGGGTCGGTCGGGTGCCGGGGCTGCTCGAATCCGGCAAAGGTGAACCAGAACGCGGAATCGATGTCTTCGGCTTCGTAGATGGCGAGCATGTCGTGCAGGTGCCTGACCTGTTCTTCCTCGTCGCGCTCGTAGGTCCCGGGGATAATAGGCGGGTCGGCCTTCTCGTCGACGATCATCCAGCCCATGCCGCCGCGGCTGGCCGCGCCGCGGTAGGTGCAGCAGCCGAACTCGGTGACCGCCACCGGCTTGCCGAAGCGCCGGTAGGCGCGCAGTGCGTCCCGGTAGCCGACGGCGTTGCCCGCGTCGCGGTAGGCATCGACGGAGACCAGGTCGAACAGCTCCCAGTCGACGGTTTCCCACGGCCCGGCCGCGTAGGTGAGGGGCCCGGCGAACGTTTCCCTGGCGGCGCGCACGATGTCCCGGTGCGTGTGCCTGGCCCGCTCCAGCCCGCTGGCCAGCGCTGCCATCACGTCCGGCTTGCGCTGCAGGTCCGGGTCGGTCACCGCGGCGATGCGGCCGAGCACGCTGCCGCCGCCGGGGAAGAACCCCGGACACCACAGCGAAATCTCGCACCCGGCCACGAGCACCACCCGGCCCTCATGTGCCCGCCGGAGCGGTTCGGCCTCGCGTGCGCAGCGGGCAAAGTAGCCGGGCAGCGCACCGGGTTCCAGGTTGCACGGGACTGGCGAGAACCACAGCTCCAGCCCGGCGGCAAGTGCATGCTGGCCGGCCCGCGCCAGCCGCCGCGGGTCATCGCCGGTCACCCGCACCGCGGTCGCGTGCAGATCGCTGGCGATGATCTGCAGCTCCCGCTGCACCACGGCGTCGTCGAAGCTTTTGCGGGTGCAGTCCCCGTCGGCGGTGATTCCGGTGTCGTAGTTGATCCCGTAGTTCCGCATGACAAGTCACCCTAGCACTAAAGCCATACTAGGTATGTTTTCTTATCCGGTATGGTTAGTGTATGGCTGCTGACGACCGTTACGGCGGCCCGGCCGGCCCGAGCCCCGGGCGCCGGGAACGCAAGAAGGCGGAGGTCCGCCAGCGCATCTCGGATGCGGCGACCGCGCTGTTCCTACGCTGCGGGTTCGACCAGGTGTCCGTTTCGGAGATCGCCGAGGCCGCCGACGTGGCCCGGCCAACGGTCTTCGCTCACTTCCCGCGCAAGGAAGACCTGTTCTTCGACCGCTACCCTGAGGTGGCCGGCCAGCTCACCCGGGCCATCCGGGAGCGCCCAGCCGGGAAGTCAGCGGTCAGCGCGGTCCGCGACACGATCGCGGCCGCTGTCCAAGCAGGCCAGGCACCATACGGCATGCAGGCGGACATGATCCCATGGTGGCGGACGGTCGCGGCCTCACGCGCGCTGCAGGCGCGGGCCCGTGAGCTTGCCGACCAGCTGTCAACCGACCTGGCGCTGGCCATGGCCGCCACCGGAACAGCGGAACCCGAACTTGCCGCCGCCCTCGCCGTCGCCGCCTACCGCACCGTCCACCTAGAGGCCATCCGCTGCATCCTCGCCGGCGAAGATGCCACAGCGGTTGCGGCACGGCACCCAGGCCGGATCCGCTCGGCGCTCAGCGCGGTCGACCAGATGATGCCATAAACCCGTTGGAGGCCTCGTCGTCTACTTCAGCGTCGAGCACGGCTCACGGTTTAGCGTCCGACAGCGGCCGCGCAGATCCGGCGCCACTGCGCGCAGTCGGCTCCCATGTCGAGCCACTCCCGATCCGCGCTAAATCGGCAGGGAGGATGCCAAGCCGGACATCTCAGTCGATGCTCACGCTCCGTGATTGTTTCCGAGTCTGTTTAGAGCGTCGGCAAGCGGGATCCTGCTGTGTGCAGCGGAGGTTTGGCTCGGCCGTCAGGGTAGGGCTGGGCGGCCGCCGTCGCCGCAGGTCTCCCGGTACGCTTCGGCCAGCTCGGCAGCCCCGGGCACGCCGCGCTCGGCTACGGCGAGGACGATCTCGCGTGCTCGCCGACCGTCTACTGGGGCCAGCCGCCCCGACCTGACCGCTTCCAGGGCCACTCCGGTGGTCTCGTCGTGCTTGCCCGCTGCGGTCAGCGCCAGGGCCAGGTCGAGCCGGGCCAGGGCCGCGCGGCGAGGCCGAGGCCGCAGCCAGGGCGCTTCGATCGCGGCGAGCACCTGTCGGGCGATGCCTTCGGCGGCCGTATCACCGAGCCAGGACAGCGTGGTGGCGACATAGAACTGCGCTTTGGGCGGGTCATACCGGTAGTGGTGCTCGGGCCGGTCGGGCACCGGCAGCGGCGAGACCAGCGCCTCGACGCGGCGGACCAGTACCGGTCACCGTCTCGGTCGCCGCCTTCGCGGGCCAGCCGGGCATTCTCCCCCAGCGAGGCGTGGAAGATCGAGATCGACTTGGACAGTGAAATCGTGAGGTCGAAGAACAGCGGGCTAAGCGGGGCCTGGCGGGCGGCCTCGGTCCGCAGCTCGCGTCTGCGCTCGGCCGTGGCATGCGGCTCGCCGGCCAGCAGGCGGGCATAGATGTCTTGGACTTTCCGGCCGCCGCCGGGTGGCTTTCCGAGGGGTGTGCCGTCTGGGGCTTTGCGCTGGCCGAACAGCAGGTCATACGGGCCGCGTTCGACAAGGTGGCCGTGCTCAAAGCCGAGAGCTTGCGCACCGGGGCCCCACCAGCGGCCAGGCGGCTCTCCCCCGCTCTCGCTGGCCTGGATGTAATACCCGGCCGCGTCCATGGCCGGGCCGCGATCGACCTGCTTCCAGACGTAATCCAGGTCGTAGCCCTTGCTCAGGGTCGCGATAACCGCCATTAGGTCCTGCACCTCGACGGGGGCCTGCGGCTGGCTGAACTGGCCACGATCGTCAGGTGGTGCATGGGTGTTTGGCACCCCGCTTCGATCGCTGGTCACGGGGCAGCAACGGGGTCCGGCCCTGCTGACTGAATTACCGCAGCGTGGGCGCGCGCCGGATCGTCGGCGGCGACCGCACAGCCTCCACGCTCAAATGGACTCAGCTGCCAACCACCCTGCCCAGCACGTGCCAACCTTCGTGCCCAGACTCGCCGGAACCACCATGTCGCAGCGGTCCGAGATGCCAAACTCAGTGCTCAGTCACAGGCGATGTGACTCCCAGCGATAGTTGTCACTTGCCCAGAGCTATCTGTCACCATGATCGGTTGCGGCCGGACTGACGTGTGACTGTGACTCGCAGTTGGCGGTTGTGATCGATAGATGGCGGGCACCTCATGCGGATTCGCTGTGCCTCGTCGATGGTCCGGGCGTGCGGTTCAGCGCGCTTGCGACGAAACGCCGGCTGGATCGGCTGCCCTGGCGGCCTGCTCGATCGTCGCGCGCCGGGCCTCCCAGAAGGCGCTGTCGCGTTCGTCCAGGGCCGCGCTCTTCGCGTTCACTCCGACTGCGCCGTCGAGCTGCTCGCGCAGGATGTCGGCGTGCCCGGCGTGCCGGGTCGTATCGGAGAGCATATGGACCATGATGTTGAACAGCATCACGTCGTCGCGCCACCAGGGCACGTAACCGGGAGCGTCGATGGCGAGGGCGTCGATCGTCGCGTCCGTGTGCTCCCACACGCGCCGGTAGAGGCCGACGATCTCGTCGCGCGTCTCGTGCTCGGTGGCCCAGAATGCGGCGTCGTTCGCGGCCTCGTCGTCCCACCGGGGCAGGGGCTCGGGGAACGGCCGGCCGAAGACCTCGCCGAAGTACCTGGATTCCCAGACCGCCAGGTGCTTGACCAGGCCGAGGAGGTTGGTCCCGGTGGAGGTCAGGGGGCGGCGGATGTCGTACTCGGAGAGCCCGTCGAGCTTCCAGACCAGCGCCTCGCGTACCCAGCGCAGATGGTCGTGAAGGTGCTCTTTCGCGAATTCACCGATCATGGGCATCAGCCTGCCATGTGCCATCGGCGGCCTCCACGTGTTTGTGTGCCGTGACACGGTAGATGGAACTAGGTAGCCCGGACGACCTGGCTGTTCGCGTTCCGTGGACAAGATTGCTGGAACTGACCGGACTCGCTTGTTGGAACCGACAGCGGGACACAGTCGAATCGTCCTCGCTGGCGTCCTGGTTAGCGCGATAGCCGAAAGCGGTGCTCACCTCTGGTTCCAACTACCGTGACCAGGTTCCAACTATCGCGGCTCGGCTCATCTATCGCTGGGAACCCGCAACGGAAGTCCAGGACAAGGCACATCCCAGGTGACATCTATCGCTGGGCGTCACAGGCGAGAATCCGCCGACGTGGCGCCGTGCTCGCGTGCGCCGCCTACTACCGCCTTGCCCGCCCCGAACTCGTCCCCCTGCTGGAAGCTGCCGAGAATCTCCTCGCACAGACCGGCCAGCGCGTCCGGCTCCGTCGGGTCCAGCGCCGCCGGGTCAGCTCAGCGAGGCGGGCAGCCCGAACGCCGTGAAATGGCCGGGGCATCGGCCAGGTCCAGGCAGGTACGGGTGGCCACCGTGTACAGCCATGTGCGCAGTGAGCTGCGGCCCTCGAACCGGGCCAGCCCCCGCCAGGCCCGCAGCAGCGCCTCCTGCACGGCGTCGTCGGCGTCGTGGACCGAGCCGAGCATCCGGTAGCAGTGGGCGTGCAACTCCCGGCGCAGCGGCGTCACCAGGCGGGTGAACGCGGCATTGTCCCCGTCCCGAGCGCGGGCCAGGTCAGCCTCCTCGGCGCCGTCCGTGCCCCGCTGCGCGCCTGCCTCGGCGACGGTGGCCGCGAACCGTCCGGTAGAAACTTCGCCCATGAGCGACAATTCTGCCCCACGGCCGCGGTCTCACCCGTGAACGACCACGACCAACCGCACGTCAATCCGCCCAGGAGGCTGCTCATGAGCCCGACCGACCACCCGCACCGGCCCCGCCTGGTTCGACATCTCCACTCCCGACGCCCCGCGAGCACGACGCTTCTACCAGGACCTGTTCGGCTGGCCGATCAATGTCCTCGACGAGACCTACGCGCTGGCCGGCGACGACGGCGGCCAGCCGACAGGCGGGATCGGCCAGGCCGGCCCGGACAGTCCGTACGTCGGATTTGCCGCCTACTTCCCGGTCGATGACGTGGACAGCGCCCTCGCCCGCGCCGAGCGACTCGGGGGCACCCGTGTCCTGGCCCCTGTCGACACACCTGTCAGCCGCATCGCCGTGTTCACCGACCCCGACGGCAACCGCGTCGGACTGGTCAGCCGCTAACCGGACCACCACACAGGAGCGTCGCTGAAATGACCTCGCCAGAACCAGCCACCGACCGTCAGCCCCCGGCCGGCACCTGGCCGCTGATCCACGCCGAACGGGCCGCTCTGGCCGCCGACCTCGCGGAGCTGACCGGCCAGCAATGGGCCACGCGGTCGTTGTGCGACCGGTTCACCGTCCGCGACGTGCTGGCACACCTCACCGCGGGCGCCAGCCTCAACCCGGCGCGGTGGCTGGCGGGCGTGATCCGCTGCCGGTTCGACTTCGACCAGCAGGTCGCCATGCGGCTGGCTGAACAGATGGGCACCACCCCAGCCGACACGCTCGCGCGGTTCCGCCACGTGATCACCAGCACGACCAAACCACCCCTGCCGGCCGTAGCGATGCTCGGTGAAGCCATCGTGCACGGCGAGGACATCCGCCGGCCGCTAGGCATCCACCGTGACTACCCGATCACCACCCTGACCACAGTAGCTGACTACTACCAGGGTTCCGATCTCGTCGTCCTCGCCAAGGGACGCGTCCGCGGCCTCCGGCTCGCGGCCACCGACGGCCCCTTCACCACCGGCTCCGGGCCACTCGTGTCCGGCACCACCCTGGCCCTGATCATGGCCATGACCGGCCGCACGCTCTACTGCGATGAACTCGACGGCGACGGAGTCTCCACCCTGCGCGACCGTGACCCGAGGAAGGACGCCGCCGAGCGGGGGCGCACGAGAGGGAAACGACAGAACGATGAGAAGAAACCAGCGACAGATCAGTGAGACAAACCAGCCACAGCCCAGGTCAGCGCCGCGCTTGGCGACATCTGCAATGAGAACCTACAGAACTGTAGGTTCTCAAAAAGACTTGTCCGGTGTCTCATCGATCTGTCCACCCGATGTCCAATTGGACAGATCGATGAGACGAGCAAGCGTGTCGGCCAGCTCTGTCCCTGCCGGAGTAGCAGCATGCACACGCCGGGGTAGTCAGCCTCGCCGACACGCCGATGCACGCGGGCGGCGGTGGGGCTGCACCGCCATCGACGTCTCCATCGTCGCCGGGTCGGTGCAGCCGTCCACAGACGGCAAGGTCATCCGTGTACACCCATCGGCCCCGATCGCTCCCGCGAGGCTCGGCGCCTTCGCCAACCCCAAGGCCGCTCCGCCGCAAGAACTCCGCCACCGGCAATCTCGGCTGACGAGCATGTCGCCCGGCTGCCGGAACTAACCTGTCGCCTGGGTACCCGAACTTGACAAGCGGGCGATCTGCTGGTTGAGGTAGCGCTGTTGCTGGAGGTTCGTGGCTGCCTGGGATGCTGCCTGGTAGGCCTCGAGTGCAGCGGCGTGGTCGCCGGCCGTCTCGAGCAGGTGACCACGGACCGCATGGAAGCGGCGATCGGCGTTGATCCGGGAGTCGGCTTCGAGACGCTGGAGCAGTACGAGACCCGCTCGGGGCCCGGCGACCATGCTGACGGCGACGGCGTGGTTGAGTGCGACGACCGGGTTGTCGTCCAGACGAAGCAACACGCCGTAGAGTGCGGCGATCTGGGGCCAGTCGGTTGTCTCGGCGCTCTTCGCCTCGTCGTGGACGGCGGCGATCGCGGCCTGGAGCTGGTACGGCCCGGTCGGCCCGCGGGGAAGGGCGGCGGTGATGAGTGCGATCCCCTCGTCGATGCCACGCCGGTCCCACAAACTGCGGTCTTGGTCCGCCATGGGGATCAGCGACCCGTCGGGGGCCGTGCGTGCCCGATGCCGTGCGTGCACGAGGAGCATGAGCGCCAGCAGCCCGGTCACCTCGCTGTCGTCGGGCAGCGCAGCGTGCAGCATCCGGGCGAGGCGGATCGCCTCCTCTGCCAGGTCGACCCGGACCAGCGCCGTTCCTGTCGTGCTGGCGTAGCCCTCGTTGAAGATCAGGTACAGCACCCGGAGGACGGCTTGCAGCCGGCCTGCCACGGTGTTGGCGGCTGGGAGGGCGAACGCGACGCCGCTGTCCCTGATCGACTGCTTCGCCCGCGTGATCCGGCGCGTCACTGTCTGCTCGGACCCAAGCAGGGCACGCGCGATCTCGGCGGTGCTCAGTCCGCCGACCGCCCGCAGCGTTAGGGCGATCTGCGACGCGGCCGAGAGCGACGGGTGGCAGCACATGAAGAGCAGCACAAGCGTGTCGTCCGTTTCACCAGAACGGCGCTCGTCTGCCTGGGTCGCGCTGCGTTCGGCCAGTGCCCGCCTGGCGACCGTGTCTTCTCGGCGGCGACGCGCCTGCTCCGAACGCAACAGGTCGGTAAGCCGGCGCGACGCGACGGCGACGAGCCAGCCCTTGGGGTTCTCAGGCAACCCGTCTCGTGGCCACTGCACCAAGGCCACCAGGAGCGCCTCCTGGGTGGCATCCTCGGCCAGGTCGAAGTTGCCGTAACGGCGGACCACCGCGCTGAGGACCTGCGGCGTCAGGCGACGCAGCAGGTCCTCGATCTCGGCCGCGATCATCAGTGACCGCCCTTCGTCCTTAGCCCTCGAAGTCCGGCTGGTGCTCGTCGATCGGCCGCACGTCCGCGTAGGCGCGTGCCCGGACGTGCTCGGGACCGGGGCAGCTGCCGAGACGGGAGGCGATCTCGGTCGCCCGGTCGAAGCTCTCGCACTCGACGACCCAGTAGCCGGCGAGCACCTCCTCGGCCTCGGCGTAGGGACCGTCGGTGACCACCGGGACCCCCTGTTTGAACTGGACCCGGCGGGTGTGCGCGGGAGCGCTTAGGCCTCGGGTTTCGACCAACTCGCCCGAGTCCAGCAGCTCCTGGTTGAACGTTTGCATGAACGCCCCGAGCGCCGCCCAGTCCTCCTGAGTCCACGCTGCCTTCGACGTGGGCCGCCCCGCCATCTCCTGGTAGTGCCGCTGCGAAGCGAAGGTCAAGATCATGTACTTCACTGCAGTGTCCTTTCACTCAGGCACCCGATTGGCGCCTTCCTCATAGACGTCGGAACCAAACCCGGCGATCGGACATCACCGGCGATCACTTCC
>JBKQQQ010000532.1:0-9338 GCA_052144275.1 Streptosporangiaceae bacterium | reverse complement strand
CGGGGGAGCGGCCGCCCGCCGGGGACTTCCCGCCGCGCCTGGACGCGGTACCCGAGCTGGACACCCGCGGCGCGCTGACCCGCCTGTGGGATCACCTGAAGAAGGGCCACAAGCAGCGCCTGTACGGCTGGTTCCAGCAGTGGGCCGGCATCGAAGCCCGGGCCACGGTGCTGCGCTGGTACGAGCCGCTCGTCGTCCCCGGCCTGCTGCAGGCCGAAGAGTATGCCCGCGCGATCCTCAGCGCCCGCCCCGACGGGAACCTGGACGACCTAGAGGAGCAGGTAGCCGCCCGGCTGGCCCGCCAGGCGATTTTGGACCGAACGGGTGCGCCCCAGCTCTGGTGCATCCTCGACGAAGGCGTCCTGCACCGCGCCATCGGCGGCAGCAAGGTGATGCGAAGCCAGCTCTACCGCCTGGCCGAAGTAGCCGAGCACCCCAAGACCACCATCCAGGTCATCCGCTCCGGCGGCGCCCACGCCGGCCTGCTAGGTGGGTTCATCATCGCGAATCTCGACAGCAGACTGTCCATGGCTTACCTGGAGACGGCGGCGCATGGGCAGGTCACCGACAGCGCCTTGGTGGCAGCTCACGTCGCTCTCTCGTTCGATAGACTCCGGGCAGAGGCCGAATCATGGGCGGCTTCCCGCGACCTGATCAGGAAAGTGGCCGAGGAACGATGGACGTGACCGGCAGCGCGTGGCGCACGAGCAGCTACAGCGGCAGCAACGGCGGAGCCTGCGTCGAGATCGGGACGGCCGGCCCGGCCGTGGCAGTCCGTGACAGCAAGCACCCGGACGGCCCCCAGCTGGCCTTCGCCGCCGACACCTGGAAGACATTCACTGAGCAGCTGAAGGCGACCGCCTGACGCGCGACGAGTTGCTGGCGCGGCTGGCCGGGCTCCGCCAGGCACCTATCGACCAGAAGCGGGCGCCGCACAAGCCGCTCCTGCTGTTGTGGCTGCTCGGCCAGTTCGCGGCCACCGGCAGGAGCGCAGCCAGCTACCAGCAGGCAGAAGAGCTCGTCAGCCAGCTGATCAACGACTCCGGCCCGCCCGTGGCCGGCCCCGCCGCTGCCCGTCAGCGAGCCGCCATGCCCTTCGTTCACCTGGAACGCGACCTGTTGTTAGCGTCATTCACGATGAGCGTGGGCTGGGCAAGCGCGTCATTGATCGTGAATGACGGCTAACACCGCCAGCCGCACGTGCCCCTCAGTGATCTTCATCTAGATCCCTTTCCAGTCGGACACGCCGCTGGCGTACCACCGTAGGACGACCGCCCGCCCGGGATAAGTGAAGTTCTTTATTACCGAACGAATCAGCTGCTTGCCTCGGTCAGGCCCGTTGTCATGCTCAGGAGAGGACGTGGATGTCCGCTCAGCACAGAAACGAGCCTGGCAGAACAAAGTTGCCAAAGGGTTCAATATCACCGATATCCCGCTGGAGTTCTGCCTGCTCCAGGGTGAGCTGGCTGAGCTGGCCGGATGTGGCGATCTACCTGCTGGGCATGGTCGAGATGACCGGGGTCGATTTGCATGACGAGATCGAGGCCAAGATTGCCAAGAACGCGGCGCGCCTACCAGCGCCTGCCGAACGGCGTCCTCGCTAGGAGCAACAACGACGCCGACTAACAATCCCCTGATTCTGACGCTCTAGCCGCGTGCACCTGCAGGACCTTACTGAGCTTGGTCGACGTATTCGAGGAAGATCCGCTTGTCGAAGCCGCCGCGCTCGGCGTGCTTGCGGGCAGCTTCGGACACGACGTCTTCCCAGCTCATGTCATACGCCACGGCGAGGGCCTTGAGTACTTCTAGGACGTCAGCCAGCTCCGATGCCAGTTGCCCGTCTGGTGCCGCCTGCGCCTCGCGGGCCTCCTCGAGCAGCTTCGTGCGCAGGGCAGCCTGGTAGCCGACCTGGTCCAGGACGCGGGTCACGGGCTGACGTCCGGCTGCCGCGATGATCTCGGGAATCTGGTCGCGGACGAGCTTGTGGTGGGCGACACGCATGACCTGGACAGTACCGCCCGGCTGAGCGCGGCAAAATGGCAACGTGTTGCCATTCCAGGATGCGGCCAGAACTCCCGAGGGTGACTGGCGGCATATCGTCCGGTTCGGCCGGAACGTGGCCAGCTACAAATTCGCGCTGGGCCAGGCGCTGCTGGACCTGGGCGCGCGGCAGCAGACGTTCGTCCGACTGGAGGACCTGGCGGTTCTTTACGCGGCGGCCCTCTGCGAGCATCTGCAGGTCGAGGACCGGCAGAGCACGTCGGCCCAGAGCCAGTTCCTGGACGCCTGCCGGTCCCGTAACCGCGGCGAACTGGATGTCGCCCGGCTCGCCGAGGTCACGGTACGGCTCGGCTTCGCGAACGTCATCGACGCCTTCCACATCAGCCGCGGCGGGCAGCCCACCCAGACCCGCTTCTTCGCCGACGAGCGAGCCAGCCGCCAGGGCATCACGCTGACCGACCACCTGCTTGAGCTGGCCAACGGCCTGCAGGCGACGGTCCTGCCGCGCGAGGTCGACGCCCGCTGGAACCTGGTCCAGATGTCATGGGGCCTGCGGCTGGGGACTCGGCTGGTGTCGGTCGAGATGAGTCCGGACGACGACGCCGTCGACCTGTACGCGCCCGCCCGGCTGCGCCGCGGCCCCATCACAGGTGTCCGGGACGCACTGAGCGGCTATCAGGACGGCCGCTGCGCCTACTGCCATGACCCGTTCACCGATATCGGGACCAGCCGTGTGGCCGTCGATCACGTGCTCCCGTTCGTGCTCATGTCCCGAGGATGGCAAGACGGTGACCTCCACCAGGTGTGGAATCTCGTCCTGGCCTGCTACGCGTGCAACTCGGCCAAACGCGACCGCCCGCCCGCTGCGGACTGGATGCCGTGGCTGGACCAGCGCGGCGAGGACCTGATCGCCTCACACCACCCCCTCCGCGACACCTTGATCAGCCAGCTCGGCCCGGACCAGGGCTCCCGGCATCAGACGCTGGCACGACGCCACACCGCGGCAATTGAGTGGATACGGTCGTCATGGACGCCGCCCTTCAGCACGGTCGGCCGTAAGTTAGGGCAGCCGCTCAGCCTTCACTTTGGCGGCGAACTGACGCCATACGTGCTGGCCGAAGACCAGAACCGGTCCTAGCGCGTCCTTGGAGTCGCGCACCGCGATCGCCTGCCCGGCATCGGCTACCTCGACGCAGTTGCTGCCTCCGCCGCCGCTGAAGCTGCTCTTCCGCCACCTGGCGCGGGACAAGTCGACGGTGATGCTCACCAGCTTCATGCCGCACCTTCCCATCGGTTCGGGGATGTCCCCTAAGCGCTCATCTATTCAGGCCAGTTCGTCCCTCGCGCGGGCGATAAGGTCCCGTGACTGGCCGACCGGGAGGGCCGCCGCGCGCAAGTGATCGAACATCAGGGTATATCGTGCCAGGTCGTCCGGTTTCTCCAGGTATAGCGTGCCCGTGTAGTAGTGCACGTAGGTGACGTCAGGGTCGGTGGGCGCGGGAAATCCGAGGATCATGAAGGCGCCGTCCATTCCGGCGTGGGCGCCCACGCTGAACGGGAGTACCTGAAGCGTGATGTTCGGCTGCCTGCTCGCCTCGACGAGGTGGCCGAGCTGTACGCGCATGATTAGTTCACCACTGACGACCCGCCTGATGACTGCCTCGCTGACAACCGCCCAGATTTCGGGTGCACCGGGTCCGGTCAGCCGCTCCTGCCTGACCATCCGCACCGCCACGTGTCGTTCGATCTCCTCATCGCTGGCCGTGAGCATCGTGGCCCGCATGACGGCGCGGGCGTAGTCCTCGGTCTGCAGAAGACCGGGCACGTACTCCGACTCGTAGGTGCGCAGCGTCGTGGCGTCGGCTTCCAGGCCTACGTAGGTCTCGAATCCCTCGGGGATCGCGTCGCCGTAGGCGTACCACCAACCCTTCTGCCTGGACTCGCGGGTGAGCGCCAGCAGTGCCTCCCATTCCTCGCCGTTCTCTTCGACCCCGTAGACGCCGAGCAGGAACTTGACGTCCCTCGGCAGCACGCTGACCCTTGCGTTCTCGATCCGGCTGATCTTGGCGGTCGACCATTCCAGTCGCTGAGCGACCTCCTCGATCGTCAGACCGGCCCGGTCCCGGTAGCTGCGCAGTTCAGCGGCCAGACGGCGGCGCTTGACGGTCGGGCTGCTATGGGCAGGCATGAACCCTCCAGATGAAAGTTACAGATGCAACTTGCATATGCTATGTAGACGAGCAATGATACAGAAGAATGCCACAGGCATCGCGCGCATTGCCCGACAGGAGGTCACGCGGTGATGACAAGCCAATGCCGATCCGGGCCCGGCACCGCCTCATCCGCCTGGCCGGTTCCCACGCTGGAGCGCACCTATCCCGGCCGACTCGACCACGGCCAGCGAGTCAGGGCCGCGCTCCGGTCCTTCTTGGACGACTGCCCGGTAGCCGACGAGGTGATCGCGGGCGTGTGGGAACTCGCCGCCAACGCCTGCCTGTACAGCAACAGCAAGCTATCTGGCGGGCAGTTCGCCATTGCGGTCCACGACTTCACCGGCGACTACGTGTACGCCGAGGTGCGGGATCAGGGAAGCGCCTGGAACGCGGATCTCGGCAAGGCCGCCGAGTGGCCCCACGGGCTGTACCTCGTGCAGCAGACAGCCGCTACGTACGGGGCCGCTGGCGGTCGGTGCGGCTGGATCATCTGGTTCACCGTTAACTATCCGGCCGCCGCCGAGCCAGTTCCGGCGCTGACATGTTCTCGGTCGGAGAGGAAGACACCGTGACCGAAGCACCCCCTGTACGGCGGCGACTGCTGGGCGCGGCCCTGCGCCGATACCGCGAAGGCCTGGGTTATCGACTGGACGACGCCGCCCGCGTCCTGGAATGTGACCGTTCCAAGATCAGCAGGATCGAGTCGGGACAGCGCGGCGTCCGCGCCAGGGACCTGCGGGACCTGCTGACCGAGTATGGCGTCGGCGAGCAGGAGCAGCGGACCCTGGCCGCCATCGCGCAGTCGCCCAGGGCGCGCGGCTGGTGGCAGCCATACGCCGACGTCCTGCCCGCCGGCTGGCTGGACTACCTCATCACCGAGACAGCCGCGTCGCAGATCCAGGCCTACCAGCCGCAACTGGTGCCAGACCTGCTACAGACCCGGGAGTACGCGCGTGCGGTCATCGGCGCTGACCCGGCCGTATCGGCTGGCACGCAGGACTTGGTCCTCGAGGCGATGTTCACCCGCCAGCAGGTGATCCTGGAGGAGCGGCGGCCGGAACTGGCCGTAGTCATCGGGGAGGCAGCGCTGCACCAAGTCGTCGGCGGAACCGTAGTCATGCGCGCCCAGTTGGCCCGCCTCGCCGAGATGAGCGGTACCTACTCGCAGATCACGATCCAGGTCCTGCCGTTCGCCACTGGCGCGCCCCCCACCGGCGGCAACGGGCCGCTATCGATCCTGCGGTTCGCCGACGCGCAGAGCCTGGGCGTGGTCCACCTGTCCGGCCCTTGCGGCGGTATCTGCCTGGACAGCCTGCCGGACATCGCCAGCCACGCCCGCGCCTTCACCCTCCTGGAGGCCTCTGCGCTCACCCCGGCCGCGACCGCGCGGCTGCTTCGGGACATGGCCGCACGCTAAGACGCGCATGACTGAGGACGCCGACCCCTCGCTACACGGCTAATCGCACGATTATCAGCACGCCGTTCCAGAATGCCGTTAGGCCGCAGGCCCAGCTCGGCGCGCCTTTACCGTCTGTGCATTCGGTCCAACCTCGCGAATTGCAGTTGGCGTTCGACCCAGAGACATGCAGTTCAGTGCCTGCATCGTCGGCTACCTGCCGGGTGCTATGGCGTACGGCCATCGCCGAGGAGGCCGGATGAAATCGGCCAACGTCCGGTCATGCCTTGTCGGGCGCTGGAAAGCTCTGGTCGAGCCAGGATTTTAGGGTGGCGGCGGTGCCGATGGCGGCTGTCTTAAGGGTGGCCACGAGATCTGTGCCCGCGATGATGATGATGTGGTGCCCGTCGTCGCGTACCTCTTTGTATGCCTGTTCGTTGACGTAGGAGGTGGTGACGAGCACCCCGAACTCGCGGTGCTTGATCCGGCTAATCAGGCGCGCAAGCTCTTTGACGCCGACAGAGTTGCCGGGCTTGTAACACTTGGCTTCGAGGGCGAAGTCGAGGCGGATCGGGTCCGCTGCTGGCCCGATGGCGTACTGCCCAATGGCGTCACGGCCACCGTCGCGGCTTGGGCGGGTCACATCGACGTTCTGAACCCCTGGCGCCGCGAGGCGGAACAGCTCGACGGCGCAGCGCTCGAAATCGATGGGCCGGTCTTTGAAGTGCTCCCAGAGCATCTCAAGCAGGACAATATCCCCGGATACGGCAGGTAGCTGCTGTGCACGGTTGCGGTGCTGTGTGGTCGGCGGCGCTAGCAACGCTTTGAAGGCACCGGCGGAAACCCATGCGGACCAGGCTGCCGGCGCATTAGCTAGCGGAGCGCCGAGCAGGACCGAGTCCAGCCAGGTCCGCTTTAGCGGGTTGGCGTCGAGGACCGTAAACGTCGCCCGGTAGTTCTGGAAGCGCTGGCCACCTCGGTTGCGCCAGAGGGCGACGAGTTGCTCGTCCGGCGGTACGAGCGGCGAGCCCGGCGCCATCAGCCCGCGGAACTGAACAGCGCGCCCTTTCGTCGCGGCCCGTTCGAACAGAAGGAATGGCGGGACTCTCGCTCTACTAGGGGAACCGCCCGCTGCTGCGGCGAAGACGGAGCGCAGGATCTGGTTGCCACGCCGGGGCGTGTCATGAAGCTCGTGTCCTGGAGCTCGATTGTCCCCGAAGTAAGTAAAGGTCCCGGTCGCTGGATCAAGGACATCTGGCCAGTCCTCATTTATCCCAGAGGTGTAGAGGACCACGAGCCGGACGGTTCCTTGCGAGGGTGAGCCCGCGTACCGGAAGCCTCCCTGATTACCTACCGGGAGGAGGACAGCTAGAGGATCGTCGCCAACGTGCCCAGCGGTATCACCGAGATAGACCTGCTCGATGAGAAGATCGCTTGTGGACAGCTGATCGAACGCAACCGGTGCTGGCACCTAAGCAAGGTAACTCACAAGTCGTTGCGTTTGGCAACGCGTTGCCAACCGCAACCGCTGGCAATCCTTCGCCGACCAATGAGAGATCGCGTCCCGGTCCTTGCTGCGGATCTCGAAGAGCCCGATCGCCACGGCCTCGTCCAGTTCTCCTTCAGGGCCGGCGGCGTCCTGCAGGGCGACGGTCAGCGGCCGTTCGAAGCGCGGGCCTGCGTGAATTGGACCAGGTCCCGCTTCAGATCCGCGCTGCGCTCGATGAGAAGAGCGAGCTCTTGGCTCATGTCCTTCTTTCCTATCGTGACAGGATCGCCTCGTGCCGCTGCCTGGCTACCGTGAACAGTTCATGGCGTAGCCGCTCTCGGGTACGGCCTCGGGTCTTGATCGCATGGCAGTTGGGACACAGCGCGATCATCTGCTCGGGGTGGTCCGGGCCGCCCTTCGCGAGATCCTGGATATGGTCAACTTCCAGGATCGGGTGACCGGCATCGGTGTTGTCCTGCGGCTCACCCGTGCAGCGCGGGCTCTCGCAGTGCCCCTGGCTGCGCAGCAGCACGGCACGGCGCGCCGACTCCAGGCGCAGCACGTCAACGCTCACCCGCGGGCGGCCAAGCCTGGCGCCACGATCGCTAGCACCGGCCCCGATCCCGCAGAGGCGACGGTACTCCTCTTCTAGCGGGCTCCTGGCCACGATCACGTCACCGGCCGGGATCTCATCGTCGGCGATGTCAGCGTCCGCAAGCCCCGCATCAGCCAGGATCGCGTCATAGTCGGCATCCTCAAGATACTTATCCACTATCGCCGCTGCCGCAGCGACGCGTGCCTCTCCCGAGTACCGGACGAGGTTGTAGACCGGTGCGGGCAGGCCGCTCGCAGGCTGGTTGGTCGCGAACCAGCGCAGCGGCGCGTTGCCGTGCGCGGGTGGCACCGGCCGCGGACCGCCAAGATCCCATAGGCCAGCGTGGTATAGCGCCGCGACTGGATAGTGCGGCCGTGGATGCTCCCCATGACGTTCGAGAAACTGGCCGAGAGCGGTTTCCGTCTCGCTCCATTCCGCCATCCGCGCAAGGCCCTGGTGTGCACGGCCGACCGCCCACAGCAGGGCGAGCGGCTGGTAGAGCGCCTGGCGGCCAGCCGGCGACCGGTACAGTCGCAGCGCGGAGAGCAACTCGACCAGCTTCCCGACGGACAGGCCAGACACCGCCTGAGTCACCTGGAAGCCGAGACTGCTCAGCAGGTGCCCGACGGTCGCCGCTCCGCCGCTGAAGTCGGCGGCGGCAAGCGGTTCCCGGCCGGGAAGGAAGCCGTGTGCCGCGCCCACGATCGCCTTCGAATCGTAGGTCTTGCCGTCAACCACCAGCCGGTACGAGCGAGCCTTACCGAACCCGTACTTTTCGAGGAACCGGTCCTGGCCGAGCCGGTCATACTCCGCCACGGCCTGAAGAATCTCGCGGCGGGACAGCTCCCGCAGTGCCACACGGCAATGGTAAGCACTTGCATCTGGCAAAGTTGCCAGACGCAACCGGTTG
The DNA here is from genome assembly GCA_052144275.1 of Streptosporangiaceae bacterium. GTDB lineage: Bacteria > Actinomycetota > Actinomycetes > Streptosporangiales > Streptosporangiaceae > Palsa-504. The sequence continues at coordinate 734 of JBKQQQ010000532.1, read as the reverse complement.
CCGATCCTCGGCAAGCCGCCGGCCGCGAGCTCACCATGCTGAGGGCCGTTGGGCCGCAGATGAGGTACTCACTGCGTTCATACGCGAGCACTCACGCGAGCCCTGGTCGCCGCCAGTTCATCCCGCCAGCGGGGGTCAGCCCGCGCCGGGGCGGAACAGAGAAATCGAGTTCATCGAGGACCTGGGCGTCCTGGCTGGCCAACGCCAGCCCAGCTACGCGACATCATCCTCGGACAGCCCTCTCCCAGTTCCTGAGGACGGATCCAGCAAGCGAGCGGTATGCCGAAGCCTGCCGATCTCCGGCGAAGGCTGGAATCGGCGGGTGGGTTGCTAGGCGCGTACACCCCTGAGGAAAACACGCCAGGTCTCCTGCGAGACCACCAGCCTCGCCCCGTCAGGTTGCTTGGAGTCGCGTATCGCCACTAGCCCTGGCAGGTTGCGGGCCACTTCCACGCAGTTGCCGCTCTGGCCGCTGTAGCTGCTCTTGTGCCACTCAGCGCGGGACAGGTCGATCTCGGTCATCCCGCACCTCCTCTATGTGCTGGCGCTACGTCATGGTGCTGGCCGCCTGTTCGATCAACTGCACGGAGTCGTCAGGGTGCAGCGAGGCGGCCAGCAGCCGGTCAAATGCAAGGGTATAGCGGTTCACATCCGAACGCTCTTCGAGGTAGATGTCCCCGGCGAGCGTCTCGACGTACACCATGGCGGGGTCGGTGGGCTCGGGGAAGTCCAGG
>JBKQQQ010000531.1:0-6170 GCA_052144275.1 Streptosporangiaceae bacterium | reverse complement strand
GATGACTCGTTGAGCTGATTGATCCGGTTGTCTCTGGTGTCCCACCGAGGAGATGATCGCTGCGACCCAGGTTCGCTAGCATCGCCTGGACGGCATCCAACCCGGCATCCAGGTGCCTTTCCTCGGCAACGAGCACCGCGCCAGTAAACGGGCCGGCACGGCATCACACAAAGGGCTTTGGTCCTTTGATCTGACCCGAGGGCGGTGATGGCAGCTGTCAGTGACAGCTAACCCCCGAACATGCGGAACAAAGGCTGCATCGCTCAACAGACGCACCTACAGGCACTACCGGGGCCTTACTCGCGAGGCGTATACGCTGGACTTCCGCCAGTTCACCACCTGGTGCCGCGTCCGCTCCCTGAACCTGTTCGCGCTCCGCCGCGCCGACATCGAAGGCTTCGCCCGCGACCTGGAAGCCCGGGGCCGCGCCCGCGCCACCGTCACTCGCCGGCTGTGCACCATCGCCGGGTTCTACCGCTACGCGGTCTCCGCGTACATCGCGGGCGCCGCCTGGTAGCTCATTTCGACTGGCAACAACTCCGCCTGGCGAGCAAAGCCGCCAGGCGGACAGACCATGACTGCCGACACCAGCGGCCGCGCGGCGGTCACGGACCGCGACCTCAACGTGAACGCGAACCGCCGTTACGGGCGGCAGCTTGGTAACCAAGATGACCGCCCAATGCCACGCTGAACCGGGTGATCTGTGCCCGGCCGTCCGGGCTGTCCGGCAGCGGTGCATCCGGGGCATTGCCGTCACCCGCGTCGTCTGGCCGGGGACCGGCTAATCTGATGGCGGTGACCGTTGAGCTGGCCCTGCTGTCGCGGGTAAGTTACGGCAGCCTGGAGATCACCGGCTCCCGGCTGCAGGGCCTGCTTGCGCTCCTGGCCGAGGACCCGCACGTGGGGTGCAGCACCTTCCGGCTGGTGGACGGGCTGTGGCCAGACGAGCAACCCGAGCACCCGGTCAAGGCCCTCCAGGTCCTTGTGTCCCGGGCCCGGGCCCGGCTCGGCCCCGGGGTCATCGTCAGCACGCCGGGCGGATACCGCCTCTCGCTGCGCGAGGACCAGATCGATGCCTCCGCGGTCCTGCTCAGCGCGTCCGAGAGTGAGAAGCGGTCCCGGGCCGGCGACCACCTCGCGGCGCTGCGGCACGCCGGGGCCGGGCTCGCGCTGTGCGAGGGCGCGGAGGGCTGGGACGCCGGGGACGGCGACCCGCTGTCCGCGCTGCGCGCGGCACGGGCTCCGGCCTACCGGTCGCTGCTGCGGGCCCGCGCGCTGGCGCTGTCGCGGCTCGGGCGGCGGGCCGAGGCGGCCGCACCGCTCGGCGAGCTGATCCTGCGCTTCCCGCAGGACGAGGAGGTCCTGGCCGAACTGCTGCGCTGCGAGGCGGCGACGGCGGGGCCCGTGGCGGCTCTCGCCAGGTACGCCGCCTACCGGCAGCGGCTGCGCGACGAGCTCGGCAGCGACCCGGGCCCCGCGCTGCAGGGCGTGCACCAGGAGCTGCTGGAGGCCGACGCGCCCGTGATCCGCCGCGGCGTCCGGCACGAGCCCAACCCGCTGCTCGGCCGGGACGACGACATCGCCGCCGTGGCGGGCCTGCTGCGTACGTCCCGGGTCACGTCGATCGTGGGCACCGGCGGGCTGGGCAAGACCCGTCTCGCGCACGCGGTCAGCGCCCAGGCGGAGCAGCGCGTGGTGCATGTCGTCGAGCTCGCGGGCGTCGCCGCCGGCGGCGACGTGACGGCCGAGGTCGCGTCCGCCCTCGGCGTCGGCGAGGAAGGCGGCAACCCGGTCGGCCGCCGCGGCGCCCCGCCGGGCCTGCCCGCCGGGATCGTGTCCGCCCTGGGTGCCGGCCCGGCGCTGCTAGTGCTGGACAACTGCGAGCACGTCGTGCGCGGCGCCGCGGACCTGGTGCGCACGCTGGTGTGGCTGAGCAAGGACCTGCGCGTGCTCACCACCAGCCGTGCCCCGCTCGGTCTGTCGTCGGAATCGGTGTATCTGCTGCCCGAGCTGGACCTGCCCACGACGGCCGAGCTGTTCGAGCAGCGGGCGCGGGCGGCGCGGCCCGATGCCGACCTGCCCGCGCAGGCCGTGCGGGAGCTGTCCGGCCGCCTGGACGGGCTGCCGCTCGCTGCGGAACTGGCCGCCGCGCGGGTCCGGGTCATGTCGGTGGCCGAGATCGCCCGCCGCCTCGACGACAGGTTCGCCGTGCTGCGCGGCGGGGCACGGGACGCGCCGCAGCGGCACCGCACGCTGCACGCCGTCATCGACTGGAGCTGGAACCTCCTCGACCTGGCCGGGCAGGCGGCCATGCGCGCCCTGTCGGTGTTCCCCGGCGGGTTCACCGCCGACGCCGCGAGGCACTTGCTCGGTGCCGACGTCCTGCCGGTCCTGGAGCAGCTCGCCGATCAGTCGCTGCTCAAGGTCACCGACACCGCGCCGGGTACCCGGTACCGGATGCTGGAGACCGTCCGGGAGTTCGCCGCTGAGCACCGCGAGGACGCCGGCGAGACCGACCGCGTGACCGGCCGGTTCCTCGCCTGGGCCCGTGACTTCGGCGTGGCCCACCACGACTCGGTGCTCACTGGTGACGACCTCCCGGCCTTCGAGCTGGTCCGGGCCGAGCAGGACAATCTGGTCCAGGCCCTGCGGCACGGGCTCGACCGCAGGGACGCCGGAACGGTCGCGGCGGTGTCGGCCGTGCTGGGCGGGCTGTGGGCGGTCGAGTCGAGTTTTGCCCGCCTGAGTGCCCTGGCGGGGGATACGGCTCGGATCCTGCCGTCGTTCCGGCCGGAACCCGCCTTCGTGGAGGCCACCCGGACCAGCCTGGTGCTCGGCGCGGTGACCGGGTTCCTGCTGGGGGGGCCGAGCCCGGCGCGGTTCCTGGTGGGCCTGCGTCGGCTCCCGTCGGCTCCGCCGGACACCTTCGCCCGGGCCGCGCAGGCCGTGCTGAACGCGCTGGACGGGTCGCCCGAGGCGGACTTCGCGACCCTGCACGCGCTGGGCCAGAGCGACCAGCCGCTGGTCGCGGGCATGGCCGACTACATGGCCAGCTACGTCTGGGAGGAGGCGGGCGACCTGGACGGCGCGCTGGCGGCGGCGCGGCGGTCGCTCGCCGCGTGGGAGCGCCGTGGCAGCGCGTGGCTCCGGGCCGCCGCGCACGCCCGGATCGGCGAACTGTGCCTCCAGGTGGACGAGGCCGGTTCGGGCGACGAGGCGTTGCGTCACCTGAGCGCGGCGCTGGCGGTGGTCGAGGCGTTCGGGGCGTGGTCCACCGCGAACCGGGTGCGCGAGGCAATCGTGGGGGCCAACCTGCAGCGGGGCGCCTACGACGAGGCGGAACGCGAGCTGAAGCTGACAACGCCGCACGGCGCGGACGAGCCCTGGGATATGTCGATGTTCGACACCGCGGTGCGCGCGGAGATCGCGCTCGGCCGCGGCGACGTCGATACCGGCCTGCGCCTGTGGCGTACGGCCGCGGCGACGCTGCGGGACACGCAGCGCCCCGGACCCGGCGGCGACCTGTCCCGCCTGGATCCCTGGGCACTGCAGGTTCAGGCCGTCGCCGTGGTGGCCCACGCGCACCACGGCCGGCTCGGCCTGGTTGCGGAGATCACCGGGGCGCTGCCGGCTGCGCTGTCAGCGCTGACCGCGGACCCGGGGCCGCCGCCCGGGACGCTCGCCGCCTCCTATGGCCTCGCCGTCTGCGGCTCGCTCCTGCTGGCCCTGGCCATGACCGACATCGACCGGGGCCAGCGCGCGGCGGACGCCGGCTTTGCGAGGTCGGGAGCGCGGATGATCGCGCTGGCCGGGCGCTTCGGCCTCAAGAACGGACTCCAGCCGACCATGTCCGCCGCGCGCGCCCGGCGGGCCGCGCAGGACGCCGACGGGCCGGCCCACGCCGAGGCCGTGTCGGCGTACGCGGGCCTGGACCCGGAGGGCCTGCGCGCCGCCGCCCGCGCCGCCCTGCGGGAACGGGCCCGGGTCAGCGGTTGAGGTCCCGCCGGACCGCCTGAGGGGACACATCGTTAGGCGATCTTGCGGTGGTAGGTGGCCATGGCGAGGGCGTACGCGACTATGAGGATGCCGAGGCACCAGGCGAGGGCGGTCCAGATGCTGGTGCTGACTGGCTGTCGTGCGAGCAGGTCGCGGATCGTGTTGATGATGGATGTCATGGGCTGGTTGTCGGCGAAGGCGCGTACCGGGCCGGGCATGGTGCGGGTGGGCACGAATGCCGAGCTGATGAACGGCAGGAAAATGAGCGGGTAGGCGAAGGCGCCCGCGCCGTCCGGGGTCTTCGCGGACAGGCCGGCGATGACGGCGAGCCAGGTCAGTGCCAGGGTGAGCAGGACGATGATTCCGGCGACGGCAAGCCAGGCCGGCGCTCCCGCGCCTGAGCGGAATCCCATGGGGAGGGCGATGAGCACGACGATCACGAGCGAGATCAGGGTGGAGACCACTGAGGTCAGCACGTGCGCCCACAGCACGCTGGAGCGCGCGATCGGCAGGGACTGGAATCGCTCGAAGATTCCGGTTTGCATGTCCGTGAAGAGCCGGAGCGCGGTGTAGGAGATGCCCGTCGCGATCGTGATCAGCAGGATTCCGGGCAGCAGGTAGTTCACGTAATGCCCGGGCCCCTGCCCGGTGTTGATCGCGCCGCCGAACACGTACCTGAACAGCAGCATGAGGGCGATCGGCATGATCGAGACCGTGATGATGGTGTCCGGGCTGCGCGTGATGTGGCGCATGGTCCGCCTTAGCAAGACGGCGGTGTCGCCGAAGAAGTGCGTGGTCATCGTTGTTCCTTAGTTGTCCGTGCCGTCGGCGCTGGCCGCGCTGTCGGTGCGGTCGTTGCCGGTGATGGCGAGGAAGATGTCTTCGAGGGTCGGCTGTTTCTCGACGTACTCGACTTTGGCGGGCGGGAAGAGCTGTTTCAGTTCGGCGAGGGTGCCGTTGGCGATGATCCGGCCCTGGTGCAGGATCGCGATCCGGTCGGCGAGTTGTTCGGCCTCGTCCAGATTCTGCGTGGTGAGCAGCACCGTGCTTCCCTGCCCGGCGAGCTGTCTGACGCTGTTCCACACTTCGACGCGGGATTGAGGGTCGAGCCCGGTGGTCGGCTCGTCCAGGAAGATCACCGGCGCATTCCCGATGAGGCTCATGGCGATGTCCAGGCGGCGGCGCATGCCTCCGGAATACGTCGACACCCGTCGGTCCGCCGCGTCGGTGAGCTGGAAGCGGGCCAGCAGGTCATCCGCGATCTGGCCGGCGTCCTTCAGGTGCCGCAACCGGGCCACCAGCACCAGGTTCTCCCGCCCGGTGAGGATTTCGTCCACGGCCGCGAACTGCCCGGTGAGGCTGATGGACTCCCGCACGTTCGCCGGCTGCGCGGCGACGTCGAAGCCATCGACGGTGGCCGTCCCCGCGTCGGGCTTGAGCAGCGTGGACAGGATTTTCACGACCGTGGTCTTGCCTGCGCCGTTGGAGCCGAGCAGGGCGAAGATGCTGCCCCGCGCCACGTCGAAGTCCACGCCGCGCAGCGCGCGCAGCTTCTTGTATGACTTCTCAAGACCCTGCACGCGGATCGTCCGGGCCGGTTGTGCTGTCACCGGCTGTGCCGTCATCGGGATGCCCCTTCACTTCCGGTGTCTTCGCCGCCGGCGCGCTCGATGGCGCTGGCCAGCCGTCGTAGCCCGGTCGCGGCGATCACCGGCCGGGATTGGCTGATGATCATGGTTGCCCTTCTTCTCCAGTGCCGGAAGCGAGTCGGGAGCGGCGGATGGTGATGTCGCCGTAGGAGGTGTGGCCGCGCACCTCGGCGGTCTCGCCGCCGTCGGCGTGCACCAGCGTGGACATGATCTGAACGGTGGTGGTCTTTTCGGCGCCGTTGGGACCCAGCAGCGAGAACGTCGTTCCCGCGCCGACCTCCAGGTCGATGCCGTCAAGGACGGCCTTGCCGCCGAATGACTTGCGCAGCCCGGTGGCCGTGATCGCGCTGGTCATGCTGCTCCTTTCGCCATCACCGCGGCCCGGCGGCCGCGACCACGTCGAAGGTGCACGCAGCGGGATTCATCGCGGTTTCACGGCGGCTTCATTCGCTGGCTCGGGTGCTCGGCGATCCGTACCGCACGAATAGCGGGCCCACGCCAGTTGCCTCATCCCTGGCCTGTGGC
>JBKQQQ010000530.1:0-10513 GCA_052144275.1 Streptosporangiaceae bacterium | reverse complement strand
CGCAGTGCAGCAGCGAGGCCGCCAGCGTGGTGGTCCGCTGCGCCGCGTCACATGTCACCGAGGCGCTGAGCCAGTTCGCGAGCCATACCGCCCTGGTTCCGCCGGAGATGGCCCCGCCCAGCAGTCGTAGCGCGAGCAGCACGCCGCTGACCACGCTGTCGCCACTCGGCACTAGGCCGGGGCCGAGGCCCACCAGGCGCTCGGCCGCCTCGACCGCGCCGGCCAGGTCGCCGCTCGCGCAGCACGCCGCCAACTGACCGGGTCCGTCGTGGCCCGCCAGGCCGGGCGCGTGTTCGGCCGCCGCGTAGAGCCTGGCGAGAACACCCGAGCCGTGATCGAGCCTGGCCCGGGACAGCGGCCCGAACACCGGCGAGGGATCCCACCACCGGACGATCCTGATATCGAGGCCGCAGGCCATCACCCGGCTCCCGCCTGCCCAGCATTCCGCGGCGCTTGACCGGTGATCGGGGAGACGCGCCTCCCACGGACCGGTGATGATAGCGTTCGGCAGCCTGATGGCATCCGGCGGCGAGACCGCGATCACTCGCGGTTCGGGCACGGCGTCGGCGAATTCCAGGTAGATGGCGTGCGGCAGGACCGCTAGGACCTTGCCGTGACGGCGGGACCCGCGCAGCAGGTCCCTCACCGCCAGACTGGCCACCCCGGCGGTCACCGCGAACTCGCCGCCCGCCTCAGCATGGGCCGCGTCAGCTAGGGGATCAGCCACGTACGCCACAGTACTGGGACCGCTGTCCGCCGATCGAGGCGCTGAGGTGGGGGATACAGGCGGCGCGATTGTGACTATCGGGACTGAAGTGAAAATCAATCACATTTGCCTAGTAATGCAATGGGATTTGCCTGCGGTCCTTAAATCCCAATTTGCGGACTAGGGCTAAAGGAGGCCGGCGGGGCTGCTTGGGGAGCGGGGGACCGTCAGCCCCGCCGGCTAATTAACGATAACCGGCCGGGATGCCGATTTGGGTAACTTCTTGCGCCGTAAGTACTTCGAAACCTGTTCCGGCGGGGCCGAGGGCACGCCAGCCCCGCGCGATCCGTTGGCACGCCCGTTGGGCGTGCCGGGGCGCAGCCGTCCGCTGCGCACCGCTTCCGCCGCCAGCACCCCAAAGAGGTAGAAGTAGGCCGCTTCCTCGTCTTCGAAGAAGTGCACATCCAGCCGGGCGTCGTTGGTACGGCTGAACACCTCGAAGCCGCCGTCCGCCTTGACCAGGCACATGGCGCCCGGCACCTCCTCATCAACCACGTACGCCGCGTGCGGGATGGCGGCCAGGCTGAGGAGTTCGGCAAAGACCGACTGGGGCACCCGGTCCCGCCGTCCGGCGCGCCGCCCGGACGGCGGGGCAGACGGCGGCTCAGGCTCAACCCATGGCTCGGGCGCAGCCCACGATCCAGGCTCGGCCCAGGACTCAGGCCGGGGATCTGGCTGTGGCTCGGAACTGAGTTCAGGCTGGGGATCTGGCCGTGGCTCAGACCTGGCTTCAGTCCGTGGCTCAGACCTGGGATCGGCCCGAGGGTCTGCCCGCGGGTCAGGCCTGGGATCGGACCGGAGGTCCGGCTGGGGTTCTGACCAGGGTTCGGTCTCGGGCGAGCCGTGCCAGGCCGCGACCCGGTCCGGCGTGCTCGACGCGCGATCCGCCTCGGCGTATCCGCCCGGCAGATCCGGGTAAGGCCGCGGATCCGGCCGCGGCACGACCCGCAGCGGGCTGGTCCTCTCGGTGACGGAGGGAGGCGGCCCGCCAGGAGCCTGCGGAGCCGGGGCCCCACGGCCCGGCGCTTCCGGCCGCGGCTGGGCGGCTGGAGGGACCGGGTCCCTGTTCGACGGCGGGAACGTAGCCGAGGCGAGCGGGTACTCCACCCGCTCCTCGGTGAGCCCGGTGATTTCCTGCCGGGCCACCACGACCTCGAAGACCTCCCGGTCGATTTCCCAGTAGCCGAGCTGCCTGGCCCGGACCGAATCGCGGCCCAGGTAGACGATGTGCAGCCGGTCGCCGAGGTCGTCGAGAACCAGGCAGGGCTCGCCGCGGTACTCGCCGACCAGGCGTGACTGCCACAGCGCGTCGAGGTCGGTGACAATGACCTGCTTGCGCCAGTGCCCGTCCGTGGCCGTGAAGCCGAGCTCGTCCGGCGGCGGGCCCGGGGAGAATAGCGTCGTCTCGTTGCCGTCGGGGCCGAGGCCCGCGTGGTAGGGGACACCGAGATAGGTGGCCATGAGCCGGTATCGCATGGCTTACGGCTCCGTCTTCTGCCAGGCCAGCCCGTCATAGCGGGCCACGAGCTGATCCCCGTCCGGGCCGAGACGGCACATGCCCGCCCCGACGGGTATCGCGATTGGCTCGATGTAGAACTCGGGGACAGCGTGGCCGCCGGCGGGCACGTAGCCGTCGATCGCCCTGGCCAGCCAGGCCACCAGGTAGATCTCGCTCATGTGCGGCGTGAATTCCGAGTCCTCCCAGCCGAGGCCTAGTGCGAGGTAGGCCTCGGCTGGGTTGTGGAAGCGGACGTCCTGGGCGCGGTACACGTATCCGGCCAGCACAGTGCGCTGTCCGGTCAGGTACGGGCCGACCAGGCGCGGTGGCACGGCCTTCCACATCGGCGTGCCCGGTGCGATCGCGGCCAGTCGCTCGGGCTGGGTCACCCACGCTCCTTCCCGTGTGCGTGCGCATGAACATCCCCGGCTCATCCGATTGTGCCGAGTTAATGACGGCCATTAGCTGGAAAGTGACGCATTCAGAGAATTCATTACTCTTTGCATCTATCAAGTCACCATATGGCGTAACCGCAGCCGGGTGATTGACTGGCTGGGGGGGCGGGTGACGTAGGGTCGGTGAGGTGTCCGGGCATCTGAACCCTGGCGGACAGCAGTTCCGCGGTGACAACGGCGCCGCCGACCCTCGCGTGGCCGCAGCCCTGGCCGAGTACCAGGCCGGGCGCGAGAGCGAGCAGGCGGCGCTGACCGCGCTGGCCGCGGCGCGGCTGCTCGTCCCGGTGGTCGCGGTCCTGGCCGACGGCTCCGCCGTCGGCCCCCCCGCCGACAACAGGGACAAGAACAGCGAGATGGTGCTGCCCACCCTGATCGGGCGGGACGGAAGACCGGCCGTGCTCGCGTTCACCAGCGTCGACTCGCTCGCCCGCTGGCGTGCGAACGCCCGCCCGGTGCCCGCGGAGGCCCACCGGGTGTGCCGCGCGGCTGTCGCCGACGGCTGCGCGGTGGTCATCGACGTGGCCGGCCCGGTGCCGCTCGCGGTGGAGGGCGCCCGGCTCCAGGCGCTCGCCGCCGGGCAGCCGGTCCCGCCCGTGCATGAGGATCCGGACCTGAGGGCGGAAATTGAGGCGGCCGTGGCCGGCGAGCCCGTGATCGAAGGATTCACCCTGGCCCCCAGTCGTCTGGCGGATCTCGCTGTCCGGCTCCGCCTGGCCGAAGGTGACCGGCAGCCCGACGACTGGCAGCCGGTGGTGAACCGGGTCGCCAACAGCATTGCGGCCCGGCTGGCGGGCCGGCTCCGCCGCGGCGTTGAATTCACCGTCACACGCGACCCCGTAGGATCATGAGCATGTTCCGCTGGCTGACCGCAGGCGAATCGCACGGGCGCGCGCTCGTCGCGATCTGCGAGGGCGTGCCCGCCGGAGTGCGGGTCACCACCGAGGACGTCGCCGCCGCCCTGGCCCGCAGGCGGGCCGGCTACGGCCGTGGCGCGCGGATGGCGTTCGAGCAGGACGAGGTCGAGCTGACCGGGGGCGTCAGGCACGGCCGCACGCTCGGCGGCCCGGTTGCGATCAGGATCGCGAACACCGAATGGCCCAAGTGGGAGACGGTCATGTCACCCGACCCAGTGGACCTGGTGACGCTGGACGGCCAGGCCAGGAACGCGCCGCTGACCAGGCCGCGGCCCGGCCACGCCGACCTGGCCGGCATGCAGAAATTCGGCCATACCGACGCCCGTCCCATCCTCGAGCGGGCCAGCGCGCGGGAGACGGCCGCTCGGGTGGCGCTCGGCGAGGTGGCCAGGCGCCTGCTCAGCCAGGTCCTCGGTATCGAGGTTCTCAGCCACGTGGTCGCGCTCGGCTCGGTGAGGATCCCCGGCGAGGTGATGCCCGGCCCGGACGCCGCCGCCGCCATCGACGTAGATCCGGTGCGCTGCTTCGACCCGAAAACGAGCACCGCCATGGTGGCCGAGATCGACACGGCCAAGAAGGCGGGTGACACGCTCGGCGGGGTGGTCGAGGTGCTGGCCTTCGGGCTGCCGCCAGGGCTCGGCAGCTTCACCCACTGGGACCGGCGGCTCGACGCCCGGCTGGCCGGCGCGCTGATGTCCATCCAGGCCATCAAGGGCGTCGAGGTCGGCGACGGCTTCACCACGGCGGGCCGGCGCGGGTCGGTGGCCCACGATGAGATCGAGACCACGCCCCACGGCGTAACCAGGCGCACCAACCGGGCGGGCGGCATCGAGGGCGGGATGAGCACCGGCGAGGTGATCCGGCTGCGGGTTGCGATGAAGCCCATCTCGACGGTGCCGCGCGCGCTCGACACCATCGACACCAGCACCGGCGAGCCGGCCAAGGCGATCAACCAGCGCAGCGACGCGACCGCGGTGCCCGCGGCGGGCGTGGTGGCCGAGGCGATGGTCGCATTGGTGCTGGCCGAGGCCGCGGTGGAGAAGTTCGGCGGCGACTCGGTGGAGGAGATGCGCCGCAACGCCGAGAGTTACCTCAAGGCCTTGGTGATCTCATGACCCAGGAGACCCAGGAGACCCAGGAGACCCAGGACAGCCAGCAGCCCCAGGAGACCCGAAGGCCCCTCGTGGTGCTGATAGGCCCGCCCGGCGCGGGCAAGTCCGCGGTGGGACCGCTGCTCGCGGACCGGCTAGGGGTGGAATTCCGCGACACCGACGCCGAGGTCGGCGCGGCGGCGGGCAAGCCCGTCAGCGACATCTTCATCGAGAACGGGGAGGAGACCTTCCGCGAGCTCGAGCGCGCCGCGGCCGCCAACGCGCTCGGCGCGCTGCGCCAGCGCGGCGGGGTGCTGGCCCTCGGCAGCGGCGCGGTCCTCGACGCCGGGATCCAGCACCTGCTCGACGGCCTGCCCGTGGTCTACCTGTCCGCGGAGTTCGGCACCGTCGCCCGGCGGATCGGCCTGGACCGGCCCCGGGTCGTGGTCCCCGGCAACCCGCGTGGCCGCCTGCGGGCCATGCTGGACGAGCGCGACGCGATCTACCAGCGGCTCGCCGCGGTCACGGTACCCACCGACGACCGAGACCCGGACGAGCTCGCGGCCGAACTCGCAAGGATCACGAAGAATTGACCGCGACCAGGATCGACGTCACGCCTTCCGGCGGCGGCCGGCCGTACCAGGTAGTCGTCGGCATCGGCGTGCTCGGCGAGTTGCCCGGCCTGGTGCCCGAGCACGCCCGCACCGTCGTGGTCATCCACGCCGAAGGGCTCGGCGAGATCGCCCGCCCGGCCTGCGGCGCGCTCACCGCGGCCGGCTTCCGCGTGCACGCCGAGCCGGTGCCCGACGGCGAGGCGGCCAAGACCGTCGACGTGGCGGCCGGGCTCTGGTCCCGGCTGGCCAAGCACGGCGTGACCAGGTCCGACTGCCTGGTCGGCATCGGCGGGGGAGCGGCCACCGACCTGGCCGGCTTCGTCGCCGCGACCTGGCTCCGTGGCGTCGCGACCGTCCTGGTCCCGACGACGCTACTCGGCATGGCCGATGCCGCGGTGGGCGGGAAGACCGCGATTGATATTCCCGAGGGCAAGAACCTGGTCGGCGCGTTCCACTCGCCGGCCGGCGTGCTCGCCGATCTGGTCACGCTCGAGACACTGCCGCGCGAGGACTACGTCAGCGGCCTGGCCGAAGTGATCAAGACCGGTTTCATCGCCGACCCGGTCATCCTCGACCTGGTAAAAGCAGACCCGGAGGGAGCCGCGGTCCCGCACGGCGTTCACGCCCGCGAGCTGATCGAGCGCGCCATCGCCGTCAAGGCCGAGGTGGTCTCCAAGGACCTGAACGAACAAGGCCTGCGGGAGATCCTGAACTACGGGCACACACTCGGCCATGCCATCGAGCGGGTGGAGGGCTACCGGTTCAGGCACGGGAACGCGGTCGCCATCGGCATGGTGTACGTCGCCGAGCTGGCCCGGCTGGCCGGCCGGCTCGACCCGCAGGTAACCTCTCTGCACCGAGAACTGCTGGCCAGCGTCGGCCTGCCCACGGCGTACCCGGCCGGGGTGTGGCCGTCGCTGCGCGAGGCCATGGGCGTGGACAAGAAGGCCCGCGGCGCGCGGCTGCGGCTGGTGGTCCTCGACGGCCTGGCCCGTCCCTCGATTCTCGACGACCCGTCGGAGGAACTCCTGTGGGAGGCGTACCAGGAGGTGTCCACGTGATCACGCAGGCGATCGCCGGGCTGGCCGCCGAAGAAGCCAAGGAGCCTGCGAAATCGTGATCGTACTCGTCGGCTTCATGGGGGCCGGAAAGACCACCGTGGGGCACCTGCTCTCCGAGCGCCTCGGGCTGCCGTTCGTCGACAGCGACCTGGTCATCGAGCAACGGACCGGGCGCGCGATCCGGCAGATCTTCGCCGAGGACGGAGAACCCGCGTTCCGTGAGGTCGAGCACCAGGTGGTCGCCGAGTTGATCAACGGGCCAGAGGCCGTGCTCGCGCTCGGCGGCGGTGCGGCTAATCATCCGGTTACCGCGGTGCGGCTCAAGTCCGTACAGGTCGTCTACCTGCGCGTGGGCTATCAAGAGGCGATGCTGCGAGTGGCCGACGACCAGTACCGGCCGATGCTCGGCCGGCCGGACCTCGAAGGTCTCTACCAGAGCAGGCTGCTGGTTTACGAGTCGGTGGCCACGCTGACTGTGGCCACCGACGGCCGCCGCCCGGAAGCCGTCAGCCAGGACGTCCTCGCTCAGCTGGTCCGGGTCCCCGCGCTGCCGCGGGGAACCTCGACCGTCCTGGTGTCCTGCACCGGCGGCACCTATAACGTCTACGTCGGCCCTGGGCTGCTGTCCGACTTTGACCGGCTGCTTCCCGCCCTTCCTTACGCTAGGACCGCCGTGCTCCTGGCCGCGGCCGTCGATGACCCGGCGGCGGTCACGGTGACGAACGCGCTGCGCCGGACCGACCTCGACGTGCACCTGATCGAGGTGCCCGACCGCCAGGCGGCCAAGGACCTGGCCACCGTGGCGCGGGTGGCAGGCGAGCTAGCCGAGTACGCCGTGCACAAGGATGACCTGATCGTGGGCGTCGGCGGCGAGGTGGTCTGCGACATCGCCGGCTTCGTGGCGTCCACCTACAACCGTGGCATGCCGCTGGCCCTGGTGCCGACCACGCTGGCCGCGCAGGCGGACTCGGCCATCGGCGGCAAGGCCTCGCTCAACCTGCCGCAGGGCCGCAACCTGGTCGGCACCGTCCATCAGCCGGTGGCCGTGGTGGCCGACGTCACGGTCCCGTCCGGGCAGCGGGCCCGGGAATACCGCGCCGGTCTCGCCGAGGCGGTCAAGCACGCGCTGATCAGCGGGGGCGGCCTGGTCTCGCTGCTCAGTGACCACGCGGCCGAACTGGTGGACGGTGACGTGGACACGCTGGCCGATATGGTCGCCCGCAGCGTGCGGGTCAAAGCGGAGATCGTCGGGCGTGACGAACGGGAGCGGGGTGATCGCCTGCAGCTGAACTACGGGCACACGTTCGGTCATGCTATCGAGCAGGTGAGCGGGCCAGACACGGTCGACGACGGGGAAGCCACGGCGATGGGCATGATGGCCGCCGCCTACCTCGCCCGCCGGCAAGGGCGGATTTCCGCGGATCTGGTGAGCCTGCACAGGCAGCTGCTCACCGGCCTCGGGCTGCCTGTGGCCGGCCGGTTCGACCTGGACGCGCTGCGCAAGGCGTGGCTGCGCGACAAGAAATACCGGAGCGGCATCCGGTTTGTCCTGCTGAACGGCCTCGGCCATCCCGAGGCCGGCATCCCGGCGGACGACGACAGCCTCGCCGCCGTGCTGTCAGACCTGGCGTCCTAGAGCCTGATCCAGGTTTTGCCCGGGGCCTCGCGCGCGGTGTAGAACGCGTGTTCTGCCTCAGCGAGGGGATAGCAGGCGCGGAGTACCCGGCCGACCGGGCCGCCGCGACCACTACCGGCAGATGATCGGGGATGTGGTCGTCAGCTACCTCACCGCCGCCGCCTGACCCGTCGGCCCCGCGGTGATTCGGCCGAACGGCCTTGGTGCTCGCCTCGCCCAGGTCGATCGCTCCGGACTCCGATGGCTTAGCCGCAGTGGTAGAGCCCTCCGGTGCCGGTCACGGCACCGCTGTTCGCTGAACTGCTGTAAGCGGACGCGGGCACCGCCGTGCAGTTCTGCTCGACCCACGAGAGAACCGACGCGACGCCCCCGCCTCCGCCGCCTGCGGCGCCACGGCCCCCGCCGAAGCCGCCCCCGCCGATGCCGCCTCTGGCTCCGGCCAGCACGTAGTGCAGCTTGCCCTGCTTTACGTACTGCTCAATCTGGGTGAGTGTCGGCGCTGGATCGGTGCCTCTGAACCCGCCCATGGCCATCACCGGTACGCCGCCGGTCTGGAGGATGATCGACGCGGCCGCCGACGAACCCTGCACCGCGACCAGCCAGGTCGCGCCGTCGCGGTGCGCCTCCAGGTAAGCGATCATCTGCTGGCTCGCCGCCCCGCCAAGTCCGCCACCGTACCTGCCCGCGCCGCCCCCGACACCGGCCAGGCCGCCCCCGACACCGGCCAGGCCGCCCGCGAAGCCGGCCAGGCCGCCCGCGAAGCCGCCGGCCGCGCCGCCCGCTGTCGGTCCGGCGACCGGGTTGTTGCCCGCGATCGCCTGCGACAGCGGCGTCATCGCGTACGCCGCGGGTCCCGCCAGGACCGCGATCAGGCCAGCTACCCCGGCCGCCGCGAGGAGGCGCCCGCGGGCCGGTCTCCCAGCCCGCTCCGGCGGCCCGCCCGGTCTACCCGCGGCGCCCCGGGCTCGCCGCCAGGCCAGCGCTAGCGCGAGTACCGCCACCGCGGTCGCCGCGGCGACCGTCCAGGGCAGCCACGAGTTCCAGCCGGGGGTGCGGCGCAGCAGCACGAAGGCCCACGCGCCGGTCCCGGCGATCGCCAGGGGCAGCACCAGGCTCCACCAGCCGGAGCGGCGGTACGCCTGGTAGAAGGCCACCGCGCCGATGCCGGTCAGCGCGGCGATCGGCGGAGCCATCGCGCTGACGTAGTACGGATGCTGAGTGCCCTGCTGGAAGCTGAGCACCAGGAACTCCAGCACGAACCAGCCGCCCCACACCAGCACGCTGGCCCGCGCGAGGTCTGTCCTCGGGCGCCGGCCGATGAGGATGAGGGTCCCTATCAGCGCGATGGCGGCGAACGGGATGAGCCAGGAGATCTGGCCGCCGAGCGTCGAGCCGAACATCCGCCCGATACCCGCCTGGCCGCCAAAACCGCCAGCACCTCCGGCCCGGTGCGCCAGGTCGCCGAAGTTGCCCGTGCCACCCGCCGCCCCGAAAGCTCCGCCACCGTGCCCGGCCCCCGTGCCAGCGCCGGCCCCCGGGCCGGCGCCAGCCCCTGTTACCCCGCCCCGGCCCGCGCCAGTCCCGAGACCGCCCGCGCGGGCTCCGCCGACTCCGCCGGCGCGTCCGAAGTTCCCGATCCCGGAACCGCCGCCAGTAATCCGGCCGAAGCCGTTGTAGCCGACGGCGAGATTCCAGACGGTGTCGTTCGAACTGCTGCCGACGTAGGGGCGGCTCGTCTTGGGGATGAGGTCGACGATGGTCATCCAGGACAGCGTGATCACGGCCAGTACGCCACCCGCGACCGACAGCCGCCCGATCCGCGTGCGCAGCCGGGCGTCCGCCGCGATCAGGTACACGACCGGCAGCGCAGGCAGCGCGATGAACCCCTCGAGCATCTTCGTGTTGAACGCCAGCCCGAACGCGACCGCGCTCAGGATCAGCCAGAGCAGCGGCCGCTTACCGGTCCGTCCGGCTCGCAGCGACTCAAGCAGCGCCCACGCGCCCAACGCCAGCAGCAGCGTCAGCATCGTGTCGGGATTGTCGTCCCTGTCGATCGCCACCACCATCGGGGTCAGGGTGAGGGCGAGCGCCGCGATCAGCGCCGCCGCTTGGGCGCCGCGCTCCCCGGTCAGGCTGGCGATGCTGCGCCGCACCGCGGCGTACACGACGGCGACGGCGGCGACGCCTTCAGCCGCCTGGGGCAGCAGCAGGCTCCAGCTGTTGAATCCGAACACGCGCGCGGAGATCCCCATGATCCAGAACGCGAACGGCGGTTTGTCGACCGTGATGAACGACGCGGAATCCAGCGAACCGTAGAAGAACGCCTTCCAGTTCTCCGTCCCGCTCAGCACTGCGGCCGCGTAGAACGTGTTCGCGTCGCCGTTGCGGGACAGGTCCCATGAGTACAGGACCGCCGCCAGGGCCAGCACGGCCCACAGCGCGGGCCGCGCCCAGCGGGGATCGGACGGGCGGCCGAGC
>JBKQQQ010000529.1:0-5622 GCA_052144275.1 Streptosporangiaceae bacterium | reverse complement strand
TCGCGGCCCTGGCCTGGGGCGTCGGGATCATCAACCTGGTGGTTCCGATCGCGGCGTCCGAGGTCGACTACCGGTACGCGCTGTCCGCCGTCCCGTTCGCCTGCCTGGCGCTCGGGCTGGCGTGCATCAGGAAGCCCGCGCCCGCCCGCCGGGCCGCGGTGGCCCCGGCCCCGCCCCCGGCCCCGGCCTCGCCCCCGGCCGACGCCGAGGCGGCGCCCGCGGCGGATTAGGCTTCGGCCATGGATGACACGCAATGGCGCACGCACCGGCTCGAACTGGACGACCAGACCCTGCGCGAGTGGGACGCCACGGTGCTCGCGGCCGGCGCCGAGGGCATCGTGCTGGACCGTTCGGCTTTCTATCCGGGCGGCGGCGGCCAGCCGCCGGATCACGGCGTGCTGCTCTGGGGCGGCGTGCAGACCAGGATCACCGGCGCCCGCAAGGGTGATGACCTGTACCTGATCCCGGCCGAAGGGGATCCGCTTCCGGCCGTCGGCACCGCCGTCCGCGGCGCCGTCGAGGACGACCGCCGGACCGCGCTGATGCGCACGCACTCCGGCCTGCACGTGCTGTGCGGCGTGGTGTTCCGCGACTTCGGCGCGCTGGTGACCGGCGGCAACATGGAGCCGCTGACCGCGCGGATGGACTTCGACCTGCCGGAGGTCCCGCCCGGCTTCCGCGAGGCCGTCGAGGCGGCGTGCAACACTGAGATCCAGGCCGGCCGGCGCATCGACGTCCGGGTGCTGCCGCGGGACGAGGCGTTCGCCCTGCCTGACATCATCCGCACCGCGACCAACCTGGTGCCGCCGGAGGTCAAGGAGGTGCGGATCGTCGACATCGTAGGCCTGGACCAGCAGGCCGACGGCGGCACGCACGTCGCCTCCACCCGCCAGGTCGGCCGGATCGAGGTCGTCAAGATGGAGAGCAAGGGCAAGGGCTTCCGCCGCCTGCGCATCCGCATCGCGGACTAGCGTCTTGCCCGATCCGGTTCCCGGGTATGCCAGCACGATGAAGCATCGAGCCGGCTATCACCGGAACGATGGAGCATCGAGCCGGCTGGGCCTGACCGCCTGAGGCCTGGACCTGAACGCCTGAGGCCGGTCAGTGGTCAGCCGGTGTTCTGCAGGCCGGCCGCGACGCCGTTCACGCTGAGCAGCAGCAGCCGTTCCAGCCGCTCCCGGTCGTCGTCACCGGTCGCCGGATCTTCCTCGCGCAGCGCCGCGAGCGCCCGCAGCTGCAGGTAGGACAGCGCGTCCACGTAAGGGTCGCGCAGCGCGACCGCGCGGGACAGCACCTGCCGGTCGGCCAGCAGCCGGTCGTGCCCGGTGACGGCGAGCACCAGCCGCCTGGTCAGGTCGTACTCGGCGAGGACGAGCTCGGTCAGGTCGTCGCGGCCGCCGAGGGCGAGGTAGCGGGCGCCGATCAGCCGGTCCGTCTTGGCCAGGCTCATCTCGGCGTTGTCGAGCAGCACGCCGAACAGCGGCCATTCGCCGTACGCGCGGCGCAGCACCTCGATGCCGTCGGCGTCGGCGATGGCGGCCAGCCCGCTGCCCAGCCCGTACCAGCCCGGCAGGTTCAGCCGGGTCTGCGACCAGGCGAAGACCCACGGGATCGCCCGCAGGTCGGCCAGGTCCATGGCGGGCACGGCGCCCCTTCGACCGTTGGAACCCGAAGGGACCAGCCCGCGCTTGGCCGGCCGGGAGCCGATGCGCAGCCCGCCGATCTCGCCGAGCGGGCTGATCCGCGCGAACCAGTCGGCGAAGCCCTCCTGGACGACCAGCGTGCGGAAAGCCGCCCGGGCGGCCGCTTCGATCCGGTCGGCCATGTCCCGGTGGCTGGCCGCGGCGGCCGCGTTCCGCTCGGCGATCCGCACCGACGACGCGAGCAGCACCGCGGAGCTGACCTGCTCCAGGTGCCGCTTGGCGATCACCGGCTGGCCGTACCTGGCGAAGATGACCTCGCCCTGCTCGGTGACCTTGAACGACCCGTTGACCGAGCCGGGCGCCTGCGCCAGCACGGCCCGGCCGGCCGGCCCGCCGCCCCGGCCGAGCGCGCCGCCGCGGCCGTGGAACAGGGTCAGCCGGACGCCGTGGGCCGCGGCCCACTCGGCCAGCCTGGCCTGGGTGTCGAAGAGCCGCAGGGTGGCGCTGGCCGGCCCGAGCTCCTTGGCCGAGTCCGAGTACCCGAGCATCGCCTCGAGTTCCCCGCCGTTGGCGGCGACCCGCTCGGCCACGTCCGGCAGCGCGAGCATGCCGGTCAGCACGTCCGGCGCGTGGGCCAGGTCGGCCGCGCTCTCGAACAGCGGCACCACGTCGAGCCTGGGGATCGGGCCGCCGCCGGAGGCGTAGCGGGCGAGCTCGTACACGGCGGCGATGTCATCGGCCGAACGGGTGAAGCTCACCACGTACCGCCGGCACGCGTCCACCCCGTAACGGTCCTGGATCCAGGCCACGGCGCGGATGGTGGCCAGCACCTCCTCGGTCTGCGCCGACACCGGGCCGCCAGGCTCGGATCCCGGCGGGCCAGCCGCCCGCAGCTCAGCCAGGGCCCGGGCGTGCACCTCGCTGTGCTGCCTGACCTCCAGGCCGGCCAGGTGGAACCCGAACGTCTCGACCTGCCAGATGAGGTGCTGCAGTTCACCGAACGCCTGTTTGGCCGCCCCGGCCGCGGCCAGCGACTCCTGGACGATGCGCAGGTCGGCGAGAAACTCGGCCGGTCCCGGGTAGGCCAGGTCGGCGTGCCGGACCCGGGTCGCGTTGATCCGCTGCGCGGCGTACAGCAGGTAGGTCCGGTACGGCTCCTGCGGGGAGCGGGCCGCGATCTCGGCCAGCAGTTCCGGGTGCGCGGCCGACGCCGCGGCCAGCGCGCGGCGCAGGCCCGCCGCCGGCGGCGTGGTCGCCTCGTGCATGGTCAGCGCCCGGCCGATCCGGGTCGCGGCGTTTTCCAGCGCACGCAGGATGTGATCCGCCTGGATCGTCGCGGTCTCCCGGGTGACCCGGGCGGTGACGAACGGGTTGCCGTCCCGGTCCGCGCCCACCCAGCTGCCGAACCGCAAGAAGGCGTGCACCGGCGGCGCGACCCGCCCGCTTTCCGAGGCGGCCAGGGCCCGGTCCAGCTCCCGGTACACGACGGGGACCACCCGGAACAGGGTCTCGTCGAACACCGCCATGACCGCGCGGACCTCGTCGATCGGGTCCATCGCCGTGACCCGCAGCTGTGATGTCCGCCACAGCAGGTCGATCTGCTCGCGCAGCCCGCGCTGTGCCTCGTCGTGGTCGGCCGCCCCGGCGCGCCGGTCGTCCAGCACGTCCAGCAGCTCGCTGATCCGGCGCAGCGCCGCCACCACGGCGCGCCTGCGCGCCTCGGTGGGGTGCGCGGTCAGCACCAGGTGCACGCGCAGCGACGCGAGCAGCTCGCCGAGGTGGGCGCGGCCCTCGTCGTGCCCGAACTCGGCGACCGCGGCGGCGAGCGACTCCCGCACCGGCTCCGGCCCGGAATCGCGCTCCCGCAGGATGCGGATGCGCTGGTGCTCTTCGGCCAGGTTGGCCAGGTGGAAGTAGACGGTGAAGGCGCGGGCGACCTGCTCGGCTGCCTCGAGGCTCCAGGACGCCACCAGCGCCGCGATCGTGTCGCCGGCCGGATCGCCAGCCGGATCGACGGCCGCCTGACCGGGGCCCGGAGCCGGGGAGCCGGTGCCCATTCCCGGCGCGCTCCATGCGTCCCGCTCGCTGTGCCGGGCCTGGATCACCGCGCGCCGAAGCCGCTCCACGTCGGCCAGCAGCTCCGGGCCGGCGGAGTCGCGGATGATCTCGCCGAGGATGTCGCCGAGCAGCCGGACGTCGCGCCGCATCGGCTCCGGCAGCGCGGCGCGGTCCCTCTCTCTATCCCTGTTCACGGTCAGAGCTTAATTCCCCGGGCTAACCGGCCCATTAGCCTGATCCCTATGACGCTCTCGACAGACCAGGCCGCCGCCGAGTCGGCCAGCACCGCTGAGCCCGCCCCCGCCCCGCATACCACCGCGGGCAAGATTGCCGATCTGGAGCGGCGGCGGTACGAAGCCGTGCACGCCGGCTCGGAACAGGCGGTGGCCAAGCAGCACGAGCGGGGCAAGCTGACCGCCAGGGAACGGATCGAGCTGCTGCTCGATGAGGGCTCGTTCACCGAGTTCGACGAGCTGGCCAGGCACCGCGCCACCGACTTCGGAATCGCGGCCACCCGGCCCTACGGGGACGGCGTGGTCACCGGGTACGGCACCGTGGACGGGCGCCCGGTCTGCGTGTTCAGCCAGGATTTCACCGTGTTCGGCGGCTCGCTGGGCGAGGTCTACGGCGAGAAGATCGTCAAGATCATGGATCACGCGCTGAAGACCGGCTGCCCGATCATCGGGATCAACGACGGCGGCGGCGCCCGGATCCAGGAAGGTGTGGTGGCGCTCGGCCTGTTCGCCGAGATCTTCTACCGCAACGTGATGGCCTCCGGCGTCATCCCGCAGATCTCGCTGATCATGGGCCCGTGCGCGGGCGGGGCGGTCTACTCGCCGGCCATCACCGACTTCACCCTCATGGTGGAGGGGACTTCTCACATGTTCATCACCGGCCCGGACGTGATCAAGACGGTGACCGGCGAGGACGTGACCTTCGAGGAGCTCGGCGGCGCGCACGCGCACGGCGTCAAGTCCGGCGTCGCCCACTACCAGGCCAAAGACGAGCAGGACTGCATCGATTTCGCCCGCGACCTGCTGTCCTACCTGCCCTCGAACAACCTGGACGAGCTGCCCAGGCACGACGCCCCGGAAATAGACATCACCGAACCGGACGAGGTCGGCGCGGAACTCGACACGCTCATCCCCGACTCGCCGAACCAGCCGTACGACATGCACGCGGTCATCACCCACGTGCTCGACGACGGCGAGTTCCTGGAGATCCACGCCGGCTTCGCGCCGAACATGGTGGTCGGCTTCGGCCGGGTGGAAGGCTCGCCCGTCGGCGTGGTGGCCAACCAGCCGATGCACTACGCCGGCTGCCTGGACATCGACGCCGCGGAAAAGGCGGCCCGGTTCGTCCGGACCTGCGACGCGTTCAGCATCCCGATCCTGACCTTCGTCGACGTGCCGGGATTCCTGCCCGGAGTGAGCCAGGAGTGGGGCGGGATCATCCGCCGCGGCGCAAAGCTCATCTACGCCTACGCCGAGGCCACGGTGCCGAAGGTGACGGTGATCACCAGGAAGGCGTACGGCGGCGCCTACGACGTGATGGGCTCCAAGCACCTGGGCGGCGACGTCAACCTGGCCTGGCCGACCGCGCAGATCGCCGTCATGGGCGCGCAGGGAGCGGTGAACATCTTGTACCGCCGCGAACTGGTCGCAGCGCAGGACCCCGACGCGCTGCGCGCCCAGCGGATCACCGAATACGAGGACACCCTGGCCAACCCGTACATCGCGGCCGAACGAGGCTACGTCGACGCGGTCATCCGCCCGGCGGAGACCAGGCTCGCGGTCACCCGCGCCCTGCGCGCCCTGCGCACCAAGCGGCAGACCCTGCCGCCCAAGAAGCACGGCAACATACCCCTGTAGATGCAATTGCGTGAAGCAATTGCTCACCGAGCGTATTCAGAACAATCCAA
>JBKQQQ010000528.1:0-6597 GCA_052144275.1 Streptosporangiaceae bacterium | reverse complement strand
GCCCGGGCCACCAGCTTGTACACCAGCGCCGCCGTCGGCGCGCCGGAACCCGTGACCAGCGACGTGCCCACCCCGTAGCCGTCCACCGGGACCGCGCCGAGCGCCGCGATGGAGTACTCGTCCAGGTCGCCGGTGAGGATGATCCTCGTGCCGGTCGCGCCGAGATCGTCGAGCAGCGCGCGGACCTGCCGGGCCAGCACCGGCAGGTCGCCGCTGTCGATCCGCACCGCGCCCAGGTCGCGGCCTGCCACCTCGACCGCCGTCCGCACCGCCCGGGGCACGTCGTAGGTATCCACCAGCAGCGTCGTGGCCTTGCCGAGCGCCTCGAGCTGGGTCTCGAAGGCGTGCCGCTCGCTGTCGTGCACCAGGGTGAAGGCATGCGCGCTGGTGCCCGCGCTCGGGATCCCGTGCTCGTACCGCGCCCGCAGGTTCGACGTGGACGCGAAGCCGGCGATGTAGGCCGCCCGGGCGCTGGCCACCGCGGCCCACTCGTGGGTTCGTCGCGAGCCCATCTCGATCAGCGGGCGGTCGCCGGCCGCGGTCACCATCCGGGACGCGGCCGAGGCGATCGCCGTGTCGTGGTTGAGGATGGACAAGGCGACGGTTTCCAGCAGCACCGCCTCGGCGAACGTGCCCTCCACGACGAGGATCGGCGAACCGGGGAAGTAACAATCCCCCTCGGAGTAACCCCAGATGTTTCCGCCGAAACGGTAGGATTCGAGGAAAGCCAGCGTCGGCTCGTCCACGATGCCCGCGCCGCCGAGGAATTCCAGGTCGGCCGGGCCGAAGCGGAACCGCTCTATCGCGTCGAGCAGCCGCCCGGTGCCTGCCACGACGCCGTACCTGCGGCCATGCGGCAGGTGCCTGGCGAAAACCTCGAAGATGGCCCTGCGGTCGGCCGCGCCGCTGCGCAGCGACGCCTGCAGCATGGTGAGCTCGTAGTGGTCGGTCAGCAGTGCTGTCCCACGCTGGGCCGTCCCACGCTGGGCCGTCCCGGATGGGTCGGAGCCGGGCGAGGGCTGGTGGTTCACGGGATTCGTCACAGGTGGAAGACTACGGAGTGGGAGGTGGGTAGTTGTGAGCACGGCGCCCGCTGAGGTGGATCTTCCGCGATCCGCCGACAAGCTATCCTCGGACAAGCCCTGGGTCACGATCGTGTGGAACGACCCGGTCAACCTGATGTCCTACGTGACGTACGTGTTCCAGCACGTGTTCGGCTACCCGAAGAAGAAGGCCACCAAGCTGATGCTCGACGTGCACCACAAGGGCAAGGCGGTGGTCGCCGCCGGGGCCAGGGAGGCCATGGAACACAACGTCGAGGTCCTGCACGGCTACGGCCTGTGGGCCACAGTGAACCAGGACAAGTAGCCAGCAGACATGGAGCCGTTCCGGTCGGTCCGCGGCGGCGGCGCGCGCGCCTGGCTCGCCGCGGCCGAGGCGTCCCTGCTGCGCAGCCTGGTCGGCCAGATCATGTCCCTGGTGGAAACCGGGGACCCGGCCCATGACCGGATCAGCGCCGAGGATGACGACCTGGCCGCCCTCGAGGCGATGCTGCACGGGCCGGGGGCGGACACGATCCCCGAGGACCCGGTGCTGGCCCGGCTGCTGCCGGACGGCTACCGCGACGACCCGGAGGCGGCCGGGGAGTTCCGCAGGTACACCGAGCCCGCGCTGCGCAGCGCCAAGCACGCCGCCGCCCAGGAAATGCTGGACACGCTGCCGGAGGTGGGCGGCCGCATCCAGCTGACCCAGGACCAGGCCCTGTCGTGGCTCAAGGCGCTGAACGACGTCCGGCTCGCGCTCGGGGTCCGGCTGGGCGTCACCGAGGACTTCGAGGAGCAGTGGGCGCGGCTGAAGCCGGACGACCCGCAGTGGACCGCGTTCGAGGTGTACGCCTGGCTCGGCGCGGTGCAGGAGTCGCTGGTCCAGGCACTAGCCTGAAGGATCATGCTGACGATCCCGCGCGCGCTTTACGACAAGATCGTGGCCCACGCCCGCGCCGACCACCCGGACGAGGCCTGCGGCGTGCTGGCCGGACCAGCCGGCCGCGACCGCCCGGAACGGTTCATCGCCATGATGAACGCCGAACGATCCCCCACCTTCTACCGCTTCGACTCCGCCGAGCAGTTCATCCTCTGGCGGGAGATGGACGAGGCGGACGAGGAACCGGTCGTCATCTACCACTCGCACACCGCCACCGAGGCGTACCCGTCGCGGACCGACATCTCCTACGCCAGCGAGCCGC
This sequence comes from Streptosporangiaceae bacterium, assembly GCA_052144275.1. GTDB lineage: Bacteria > Actinomycetota > Actinomycetes > Streptosporangiales > Streptosporangiaceae > Palsa-504. The sequence continues at coordinate 4,352 of JBKQQQ010000528.1, read as the reverse complement.
AGGCGCACTACGTGCTGGTGTCGACGAGGGACGAGAACGCGGCCGAGTTCCGCTCGTACCGGATCGTGGACGGCGTGGTCACCGAGGAACCGGTGTCCGTGGTGGAATGATGCCCTGCCGGAATGATTCGGGCCGCAGGCGGGTTGGACGCCAAGGACCGACCAGATAACCCAGTGGAGCGTTGTTCATGGCCATCGAGGTTCGCATCCCGACGATCCTTCGTACGTACACCGACGGTGCCAAGCAAGTCGAGGGAACCGGATCCACGCTCGGCGAGTTGTTCACCGATCTGGAGCAGCGGCACGGCGGCCTGCGGGACCGCCTGGTCGATGGCGGCGGCCTGCGGCGTTTCGTCAACGTGTACCTGAACGACGAGGACGTCCGCTTCCTGGACGGCCTGGATACCCCGGTCAAGGACGGCGACACGGTGACCGTGCTGCCCGCGGTGGCCGGCGGCGCCCGCTAGGGGTCCCGCCGTACTTGGTTTTTTTGTATACCGAACGGACCTGGGGTAATGCGCTACGAGAACCTGCTTGACTCGCTAGGCAACACGCCCCTGGTCGGTTTGCCCCGCCTATCTCCCTCTCCGGATGTCCGGCTGTGGGCCAAGCTCGAGGACAGGAACCCGACGGGTTCGGTCAAGGACCGCGCCGCGTTCTTCATGGTCGCCCAGGCGGAGAAGGACGGGCTGCTCTCGCCGGGATCGACGATCCTGGAGCCCACCTCGGGCAACACCGGCATCTCCCTGGCCATGATGGCCAAGCTGCGCGGTTACCGGCTGATCGTGGTCATGCCGGAGAACACCAGTGAGGAACGCCGTCAGCTGCTGCGGATGTACGGCGCCGAGATCATCGGCTCGCCGGCCGCGGGCGGCTCCAACGAGGCGGTCCGGGTGGCCAGGCAGATCGCCGCCGAGCACCCCGACTGGGTCATGCTCTACCAGTACGGCAACGAGGCGAACGTCCGGGCGCACTACGAGACGACCGGGCCGGAGATCCTGGCCGACCTGCCCGGGATCACCCACTTCGTGGCCGGCCTGGGCACCACCGGCACGCTCATGGGCGTCGGCCGCTACCTGCGCGAGCGCAAGCCGGACGTCAAGATCGTCGCGGCCGAGCCGCGCTACGGCGAGCTCGTCTACGGTCTGCGGAACGTGGACGAGGGCTTCGTCCCCGAGCTCTACGACGAGTCCGTGCTGACCACCAGGTTCTCCGTGTCCTCGGCCGACGCGCTGCGCCGGACCAGGGAGCTGGTTTCCGCCGAGGGCATCTTCGCGGGCATCTCGGCCGGCGCCGCGCTGCACGCCGGCCTGGGCATTGCGGCCAAGGCGGCGACCGCGGGCGAGCGCGCCGACATCGTGGTCCTGGTCGCCGACGGCGGCTGGAAGTACCTGTCCACCGGCGCCTACGCCGGCACCCTGGACGAGGCAGAAGCCCGGCTGGAGGGCCAGCTCTGGGCCTGAGGCCCGCTGGCTGAGGCCATAATGGCAGCCATGCGCGTGACCGTGGTCGGATGTGCCGGGACCTTTCCCGGGCCGGACAGCCCGGCGTCCTGTTACCTGCTCGAGGCCGAAGGGTTCCGGCTGGTCCTCGACCTGGGCAACGGCGCGCTCGGGACGCTGCAGCGGTTCGCCGGGCTGTTCAGCATCGACGCGATCTGCCTGAGCCACCTGCACGCCGACCACTGCGTCGACCTGGGGGCCTACTGGGTGGCCCGGCAGTACACCCCGGACGGGCCCAGGCCGCCCATCGGCGTGCACGGCCCGCGGGGGACCGCGGAGCGGGTCACGGAGTTCGGCGGCGAGGGGCTGGCGGCCGTCCAGGCACGATTCACCTTCCGCGACCTCGAGCCCGGCACCACCGAGATCGGGCCGTTCCGGGTCACCGCCGATCACGTGAACCACCCGGTGGAGACGTTCGGCTTCCGGGTGGAGCACGCGGGCTGGCGGCTGGCCTACTCGGGCGACACGGGGGAGTCCGACGCGCTGGTCCGGCTGGCCGAGGGAGCCGACCTGCTGCTGTGCGAGGCGTCCCTCCTCGACAGGCCGCACAACCCGCCGAACCTGCACCTGACCGCGCGGCAGGCGGCCGAGCACGCGGCCCGGGCCGGGGTCGGGCAGCTGCTGCTCACCCACCTGGTGCCGTGGAACGACCGGGACCTGACGCTGGCCGAGGCGTCGCAGGCGTACCGAGGCCCGCTGTCGCTGGCCACCTCGGGCCTGGTGCTCGGCCCCGGCGCCCCGCTCGGCGCCCCGCCGGCCGCCGGTCCCGGCGCCCCACCTCCCGCCGGCCGATAGGCTGTGCGTCATGTCACGACCCGACGGACGATCCGTCACCGAACTACGGCCGGTGAAGCTGACCCGGGGCTGGCTTGACCACGCCGAGGGGTCGGTGCTGGTGGAATTCGGCCGCACCAGGGTGCTGTGCGCCGCGAGCGTCACCGAGGACGTGCCGCGCTGGCGGCGCGGCAGCGGGCTCGGCTGGGTGACCGCCGAGTACGCGATGCTGCCGAGGGCCACCAACACCCGCGGCGACCGCGAGTCAGTCAAGGGCCGCCTAGGCGGCCGTACCCAGGAGATATCCCGCCTGGTCGGGCGGTCGCTGCGGGCTTGCGTGGACTACAAGGCGCTGGGCGAGAACACCATCGTCATCGACTGCGACGTGCTCCAGGCCGACGGCGGCACCCGCACCGCGGCGGTGACCGGCGGTTACGTCGCGCTGGCCGACGCGGTGGCCTGGCTGAAGGCCCGGAAGCGGACCAAGGGCGACCCGCTGCTCACCTCGGTGTCCGCGGTCAGCGTGGGCATCGTGGACGGCGAGCCCCGGCTCGACCTGTGCTACGAGGAGGACGTGGCCGCGCAGACCGACATGAACGTGGTCTGCACCGCCAGCGGCGACTTCGTGGAGATCCAGGGCACCGCCGAGCAGGAGCCGTTCAGCCGCGACCTGCTCGGCCAGCTGCTCGATCTGGCCGTTGCGGGCTGCGCCGAGCTGACCATGCTGCAGCGTGACGCCCTCGGTGGATAACACCGTAGTGCTGGCCACCAGGAACGCCGCCAAGCTGCGCGAGCTGGGCCGGATCCTGGCGGCGGAAGACCATGACGGCACGCAGATCGCCCTGGCCGGGCTTGACGAGTTCCCCGGCGCGCCCGACGTGCCAGAGACCGGGCCTACGTTCGAGGCGAACGCGTTGCTCAAGGCGCGCGCGATCGCGGACTACACCGGCCTGCCCGCGGTGGCCGACGATTCCGGCCTGTGCGTGGACGCGCTCAACGGCATGCCCGGCGTGCTATCCGCCCGCTGGGCGGGCGGGCACGGCGACGACCGGGCCAACCTGGAGCTGGTGCTGGCCCAGGTGGCCGACGTGCCGGACAGCCGCCTCGGCGCGCAGTTCGTCTGCGCCGCCGCGCTGGTCGTGCCCGGGTCCGGCGCCCCCGGATCCGGCCTGCCCGGGTCCGGCGCCCGGGAGTGGGTGGTGACCGGGCACGTCGAGGGCCGGCTGGTCCGGGTCCCGCGAGGGAGCGGGGGATTCGGCTACGACCCGATCTTCCTGCCCGACGGGTTCGGCCAGACCACCGCCGAGATGACCGCCGAAGCCAAGGACGCGATCAGCCACCGCGGCCGCGCCTTCCGCGCGCTGGCCCCGTTCATCACCCTCGTGGCCCGGCCCGCGCGGTAGCGTTGGGCTCATGACGGACAAGCGACTCGCACCTGGCGACCCGGCTCCCGACTTCACCTTGCTTGATGCCGACGGCAAAGAGGTCTCGCTGTCCTCGTTCCGCGGCCAGCGGGTGATCGTCTACTTCTACCCGGCCGCGATGACCCCCGGCTGCACCACCCAAGCGTGTGATTTCCGCGACAGCCTGGCCGACCTGAACTCCGCGGGCATCACCGTGCTCGGCATCTCGCCCGACCAGTCGGCCAAGCTGGCCAAGTTCCGGGACAAGGAAGGCCTGACCTTCCCCCTGCTCTCCGACCCCGATCACGCCGTGCTCGAGGCCTACGGCGCGTACGGCGAGAAGAAGCTCTACGGCAAGACCACGGTCGGCGTGATCAGGTCCACGTTCGTGGTGGACGCGGACGGCAACATCTTCAAGGCCATGTACGGCGTCAAGGCCACCGGCCACGTCGCCCGGCTGCGGACCGAGGTCGGCGCCTAAGCGGTACCGTTACTAGCGGCCCGGTCACCGGCGGCCCAGTATCAGGCCCAGTATCAGCGGCCCCGGCGACCAGCGGCCAGGCGGGCGTGGCGAAATGGCATACGCGGCAGGTTTAGGTCCTGTTGGTGGCGACACCGTGGGGGTTCGAATCCCCCCGCCCGCACTAAGGGTTACCGACAGAACTGCCGGTGTC
>JBKQQQ010000527.1:0-3271 GCA_052144275.1 Streptosporangiaceae bacterium | reverse complement strand
TGGCCCTGCAGGCCTATCCGGAGCTGGCCAAGGCGGTGCAGTCCAACCGTGCGTTCCTGGCCAGGGCGGTGCGCTACCTGACCGGGGCGGGTATCCGGCAGTTCCTTGATGTCGGGACCGGCATCCCCGCCGCCAGCAATACCCACCAGGTCGCCCAGCGCGAGGCGCCGGACAGCCGGATCGTCTACGTGGACAACGACCCCGTCGTGCTCCTGCATGCCCAGGCCCTGCTGAAGAGCACACCGCAGGGCACCTGCGATTACATTCAGGCCGACCTGCGCGATCCGGGCAAGATCCTGGCAGGGGCGGCCCGCACACTGGACTTCGGCCAGCCGGTGGCGCTCATGCTGCTGGCGATCTTGCAGTTCATCCGCGAGGAGGAGGACCCGTACGCGCTGGTGTCCAAGCTGCTCGCGGCGCTGCCGTCCGGCAGCTACCTGGTGGTTTCGCACCCCACGGACGACTTCAACCCCAACCGGCAGGGCGAGTCGATCCAGCGCTACAACGAGCGGGTGGCCGACCAGGCAACGCTACGCGGCCAGGACGGGACCAGGCGTTTCTTCGATGGTCTCGACATTATCGAGCCCGGCGTGGTCGCGGTCTCGCAGTGGCGGCCGGGCAGCGATCTGGTGGCTGCCGCGCCGTCGTCGATGTGGTGCGGGGTAGCGCGCAAGCCCTGACCTTGACGCATCAGGCACCGAACGGCACGTGACGATGGCCGGCTGGGTGCCAGCTAACCCGGGCGTCTAGTCCTCGGTCTGGTCGTCTATCTCCGCGCCGGGAGCGTTGTTCTTGACCGACTCGATCCCGTTAAGCGCGGACTGCTTGCGCTCGTACGCTTCGCTGGTCGCGATGACCTGCCCGTTGCTGGCCACCAGGTTGAAGTGGTATTTGCCGGTGGAACCCTTCTTGAGCACGAACTTGCCAGCCATGCGTCCTCCTCGTCGAGAGCATCTGACCTATTGGGACGATAGTCATCTTGCCGGGTGACGGCTGGTTTAACCATGCCCCGCCGCTCTAGGCGGTGCCGCGTCCGGCGAGCGTCCGGGCCATCCCGCGCTGGACCGCGTCGATGAGGTAGGAGCGCAGCCGGGCGGCCGGGACGATGACATGGACCGAACCCACCTCGCGGGCCCGCTCGATGCTGTGCACGCTGTCGAACTCGTCGGCCAGCTGCCCCAGCTTCTCCGCATGGACGGTCGGCCAGGCTGACGCCAGCCTGGCGCGCAGCGCGGACGCCTCGTCGTGGGCGCCGCTGGCGGTGGCCTCGGCGATCGCGGCCTGCAGGTCGGCCACCCGGGGATCGGCGGCGGTGCGCTTGGAGACCTCGGCGGCGAATACCACCGCGGCGGCGGGCGCGCCGCCGATCACCGAGGCGTAGGAACCCTCGACGGCGGCGATCTCCATGTTGTCGTTGAGCGTGCCGGAGAACACCACGAACGCCCCGCCGTGGTAGCGGGAGACCACGCAGAACACGATCGGGCCGTCGAAGTTGACCACCGCGCGGCCGATCTCCGCGCCGTACTCCAGCTGCAGCTGGCGCAGCGACTCCGGTGAGCCGTCGAAGCCGGACAGGTTGGCCAGGATCACCACCGGGCGGTTCCCGCTGGCGGCGTTGATCGCCCGCGCGGTCTTCTTGGACGAACGCGGGAACAGCGTGCCGGCCGTCCACTGCGACGGGCCGTCCACCGGGTAGGCGCCGTGCCGGGTCAGCGGCCGCGACTCGAAGCCGATCAGCGCGACCGGCTGCCCGCCCAGGTGCGCGTCGACCACCAGCACCGACGCGGCGTCGGCCATGTCGGCCCACCGCTCGAGCGGCGGGTGGTCGGCGTCGACCACGCCGCTTATCAGCGAGCGCATGTCGAACGGCCTCTTGCGCTCACGGTTGTTCGCCACGTCGAAGATCTCGCCGAGCGCGCCGAAGTCCTGGCCGGCGTGCGGCGACGGGGAGATGTCCCGGCCGGCGGGATCGGCGGTCGGGGCCGGCCGCGGGAAACGCTCGCCCGCCCAGACGTACGTGTGCTCGTAGTGCGCGAGCAGCACGTCGACCGCGGCGGACAGGTCGGGCGCCCAGTACTGGGCCTCGCCGTTCGGGCCCATGATCCGGTCGTAACCGCCGATGCCGAAGTTGTCCTCGGCCGAGACCCCGCCGGAGTAGTCGAGTGACTGCTTCCCGGTCAGCACCATGGCCGAGTCGGGCGTCATGACCAGCACGCCCCGGGTATGCATGAGCATCGTGGCCTCGGCGTTCCAGTACGGCTGGGCACCGACGTTGATGCCGGTCACCACGACGTTGATCTCGCCGCCGTCCTGGGTGAATTCGATGATCCCGCGGAGCACCCGGGAGATCCAGTCCATGGTCTCGGTGCCGGAGTCCATCGCGATCTTGGCCCCCGCCGAGATCGCGAACCACTCCACCGGGGCGTGCAGCCGCCGGGCCAGCTCGATGGCCGCCAGGACGCGGCGGCACTCCGGCTCGGCGAGCGCCCCCAGCGCGCGGGTCGGGTCGCCCAGCAGCACCACCCGGCGCATCCCCTCCGGGTACCGCCTGGTCGGCGTGCTGACCACGCCGAGCACCAGGTTCGCGGTGTTCGAGCCATAAGCCCGGTCCACCGGCACCGGGGCGCCGGCCTCGTCCAGGTCGTACTCGGTGAACGTGCCGGGGGCGCCGCCGGGATCCGGCGAGCGGATGATCAGCGGGATCAGCTCGTACGGGTACACGGTGCCGCGGCGGCGGGCCCGGATCACGTTCTGCGTGTAGGCGTTCAGCTCGCGCAGCGGCTGCGGCGGCGGGTCGGTGATGCGCAGCGTCAGCCCGGCGCCCGGCGGGCGGGACATCCGCAACATCAGCTCGCGGGATTCCGCGCCGCCCTCCACCGAACGGAACTGGACCAGCACCTGCTCGAGCCCCAGCGCCCCGGTGCGCGCCGCCAGGGACCGGATGACCTGGTCGAGTTCGGAGAGCGGCGCGTCCACGGCTGGCCAGACGTAGAGCTGGACGCGGTTCCAGTCCAGCCTGGCCAGCTCGCGGTCGGCGGACCGGGCCGAGCGCAGGCTGTCCAGGCAGGCGTCCAGGAGCCGCTCGATCTGCGGCAGGCCGCTGATCTGTCCGGAGTCGTCCCGCACGATGGTCACGTCGCGGACGTCGGCGAGGGCGATGAGCCGCTGGTCGTCGGGCACCGCGCGGCCCCGGATGCGGAACAGGTGCACGTCGGGGGCCGCGGGCAGCCGGGTCAGCTCGAACCCGGAGAGCCGCCACAAGCCCAGCCGT
>JBKQQQ010000526.1:0-3600 GCA_052144275.1 Streptosporangiaceae bacterium | reverse complement strand
GCGGCGCTCGTGGCGGGCGCGCCGCAGGACCTGCTCGAGGACGTGCGACTGTTCGACGTGTACACCGGAGCCCAGGTCGGCGAGCAGCGCAAGTCCCTGGCCTACACGCTCAGGTTCCGCGCTCCGGACCGGACGCTCACCGCCGCCGAGACCACGGCGGCCCGCGACGCGGCCGTGGCCGAGGCCGCTCGCCGGGTCGGCGCCGTCCTGCGCAGCTAGGACACCCCGGTCCCGTCACCGCGGCTAGGACGCCCGGATCGCGTCACCGCGCCGTTACCACCCGCGCCTCCAGCCCTATCGCGGGCTTGTCCTGCCATCGTGGGCGGTTACCACCCCAATAGCGGGGGTAGCCGTCCACGATGATGGCTAGCTGCCAGCCCAGAGCCGGGGGTCCCCGGCTCTGGGCTGGCCTGTTGCTAAAGGAGGCAACTGTCGGTCAGGATGTGATTACCGAAGACCGCAGCGATTCGCTGAGCCGGAGGGCACGATAACAAGACACGCGGTGGCCCCGGGGGGTGCAACCGAGCAGGCCGCGACGAGGTTCCGCGACGTGTTCGCGGTGGCGGAATTCCGGGCCCTGTGGGGGGCGCAGCTCTTGTCGGTCATCGGCGATCAGCTGGCCCGCGTCGCGCTGACCGTGCTTGTTTACGACCGGACCCGTTCGGCCCTGCTCGCGGCGATTACCTTTGTGGTTAGCATCGTGCCGACCTTCGTCGGCGGCGTGACCCTGGCCTGGCTGGCCGACAGGTACCCGCGCCGCGGCGTGATGATCGCCTGCGACCTGGCCCGGTGCGCGCTTGTCCTGGTCATGGCCATCCCCGGAATGCCCCTCGCCGGTCGGGTAACGCTGCTTTTCCTGGTCACGCTGGTCGGCGCGCCGTTCACCTCGGCGCGCGCGGCCATCTATCCCGATGTGCTGGCTGGCGAAAAGTATGTGATGGGGACCGCGGTGACCCTTACCACGTACCAGTTCGCGCAGGTCCTCGGCTTCGCGGCCGGGGGTGCCGTCACCGGGTTCTTCGGCACGCGGTGGTCTCTGATCGTCGACGCGGCGACCTTCGCCGCGTCGGCGCTCATCGTCCGGGCGCGGGTCCGCTCACGACCTGCCCCGGCCGCCGTGGCTGGCGGCCACCATGAGCCTGGCCGGCTGGCCGGCATCATCGCCGGCACCCGGCTCGTCTTCACCCGCCCAGCCCTGCGTACGCCGATGCTGTTCGGCTGGTTGGCAGCGTTCTACAACGCTCCGGAGGGCGTGGCCAGCCCGCTCGCCCGGGTTGTCGGTGGCGGCGCGGCCGCCTTCGGCGTGATCCTGGCCGCCTCGGCTCTCGGGGAGACCGTAGGCGCGATCGTATTCAGCCGCTTCGTGGCTCCGCCGACCCGGCTGCGTGTCATGGGGCTGCTCGCCATCGCCGCCTGCGGGGTTCTCGCCCTGTTTTTCTGGCAGCCCGGTCTGCCTGGCTCGCTGCTGATCCTGGTCGCATCGGGTCTGTGTGCTTCCTACCAGATCGCCGCCAACGCCGCCTTCGTAAGCGCGGCGCCGCCGGAACAGCGCAGCCAGGCCTTCGGTCTAGCCCAGGGTGGTATAAGCCTGGGCCAGGGAACAGTCATGATCCTGGCGGGCGCCGCCGCAGACCACCATTCCCCGGCATGGGTTATCGCAATTTCTGGCACTGTCGGCGCCGCAGTAGCCCTAGCGATCGCGGTCAGCTGGGCCCGCGATCGCAGGCAGTCGGCGAACGGACACCTTCAGCGCTTAAAGGGTCAGCCCCAGCTGGTGTCGCGCATCGGCGTACTCCTTCTTCTGGTGTGGGGTGGGTGGCTGGATGGGGTCAGCCCCAGCTGGTGTCGCGCATCGGCGTACTCCTTCTTCTGGTGTGGGGTGGGTGGCTGGATGGGCGTCAGCCCCAGCTGGTGTCGCGCATGGCGCACTCCTTCCTCTGAGTGCTCACATAAGTTCTCTGAGTAATCAAACTAAACGTCCGGCGCAGGGCCGTGGTTCAGTTTCGGCGGGCATGGCGCACTCCTTCCGGCCTTGGGCCCACCGTCGGCGTTACGGCTACCCATTGTGGCTTGCAATTGCGCCCAGGGGGCGCTTTGTACTTATTGCCGGGAATAAGACTGTCTCTGCTGTGACAGGCCGTGACTTTTTGAGCTGCTACGGGGACGTGTGGTGAACCAGGAGGGCAAAAAAGAGTATTGTTCTGCCAGTGAGTAGCGGGATTTTCACGTTCTGCGCTCTCTGGGCTGGCAATGCTGGACAATAGACGTACGCACTGCCACCCGGCCGGCGGTGCAATGGTTTGCATGAGGAGGTGCTGATGGAGCTGATCCGTCGCCTCCAGCGCCGGATGACAGCCGTCAGTGGCTGGGGCCTGTGGTCGTTGCCTCGCTGGCTCACCGTCTATGTGCTGACCGTGGTGGCCGTCGATGCCGCCGCCATCGGCCTCGCGGCGTCGCTCACTACCTTCACCCGGGCCAACCTGGCCTTGTTTGGCCTCTTGCTGGGCTGCACGGCGATCTCCGTCGAGCTGACCAGGAAGGCGGGGGAGCAAGGCGGCATGATCAAGGACGTCCAGGGCGTATGGGAATTGCCGGCCGCCATCTTGCTGCCTCCGCTCTATGCGCTGATCGTCCCGGTCGTCCGGATAGCACTGGTGCAGTGGCGGATTCGGCGTGCCCCCGTCTACCGCAGGGTGTTCAGCGGGGCGGCGATCAGCCTCTCTTACGGTGCAGCATCGGTAACCTTCCACAGCCTGTACGGCCTGATACCGCAGGACTCTGGAGGGATGCTCAGCCGTGGCACGGTGTGGACCTTGCTAATAGCGGTCAGCGTCCTGGTGAAGGAGACGGTGAACAAGACCGTGGTCATGACGGCCGTCAAGGGCGCCGATCCGGCCACGAGTATCCGCACTGAAGTGTTCAGCCGCGAGCCGCTTTACAACGACGCGGCCGAGATCTGCACCGGCGTCCTGGTTGCTTACGGCGTGGCAGAGAACCCGCTGCTCGCACTAGCCGCGCTGCCTGTGGTCACGTTGCTCCAGCGGTCGCTGCGCCACGTCCAGCTGGTTACCGATTCGCGGGCAGATTCGAAGACAGGCCTGCTGAACGCGGCGACCTGGGAACGCGAGGCGACCGCGGAGGTGGGCCGCGCAGTGCGGACCAGGACCCCGCTGGCGGTAGCAATACTCGACCTCGACCGGTTCAAGGTGATCAACGACACCTACGGGCACCTGGTCGGCGATCAGGTGCTCAAGGAGATCGCCCGCGCGCTCGACAGCCTGCTGCGCGACTACGACCGCGCCGGACGGTTCGGCGGCGAGGAGTTCTCGCTGTTGCTACCGCAGACTCGCGCGGTGGACGCCTTCCGCATCGCTGAGCGTGTGCGCGCTAACATTGCCGGCCTGTCCATTATCGTTCCCGGCGCGACCGGCGGGGAACGGGTGCATGTCACAGTGTCGATTGGGGTGGCCGCTCTGGATAGCGGCAGCAAGCGGGAGTACGCCGAACTGATGGCGGCAGCGGACGCCGCCCTGTACCGGGCAAAGTCTGGCGGCCGGGACCAGGTGCAGATGATCAGCACGACCAGGGGCCTGAGCGCAA
>JBKQQQ010000525.1:0-4121 GCA_052144275.1 Streptosporangiaceae bacterium | reverse complement strand
GGGGTCTGCATGCGGCCCTTGGTGACCAGGATGCCCAGGTCGGCACCGTGGAACTTGAAGTCGCCCGGGCCGTAGACGCGCATGAAGAAGGCCTCGTCCTCGGTGGTGATCTCGTGCCAGTCGTTGGTGACGTGCTCGAAGGTGAGCGCGCCGCTGTCGGCCAGCCGCCAGGCGCCGGTGCGGGGGGCGGCCAGGATGCGCTCCACCTCGTCGCCGGGCTCCTTCATGATCAGCTGCGACCAGACGTCCACCGCGGCCAGCGCGCGCCAGCGGTCGTTGATCTCCTCCACGTCGACCGTGTAGTCCACGTCCATGAACTCGAGCAGGTGGAACAGGAACAGCGGCACGTCGGCGTAGGCGCCGGCCGTGACGTTGGTCATCGAGGAGGCCCCCGATATCCGGGGATTCAGCTCGCCGAGGTAGACCGCGCCGGTGTCGGTGTCGGTGAGCACGTCGACCTCGAAGAAGCCCTTGTAGCCTTCCTGGGCGAGCCGGTCCCCCAGCTTGCGGACGTGGCTGATCGCGATGGTGCGCTCGGCCTCCGACAGCGCCTCGGGGAACACGTCGTTGCCGCACCAGCCGCCCTTGTACGGGGTGAGTTCGGGGTAGCCGGTCAGGTCGGTCATGAACGGGCCGACGATCGTGCCGTGCCTGGTGATGCACGCCTCCACCGCCGCGGCCTGGTTGTTGATGCGCTTCATCACCTTGAGCTGCTGGCCGTCGATGTCCGCGGCGTAGGAATCCCAGTCCCGTTCGGAGGCGATGAAGAAGGTCGTCTTGCCCGAGTCCCCGTAGGGGGTCTGCACCACCAGGTCGTCGCCGAGGCCGGCGCTCTCCGCGAGCGCGGAGAGCGCGGCGTAGCTGTCCGCCTGACCGAGCACGTTCGGGACCGACGGCGCGCCCGCCTCGTTGCCCAGCCGGGTGGTGACGATCTTGGAGTCCAGCCGGCGCCGCAGCGAATCCGGCGGCAGGATCAGCGTGTAGCCCTGCTCCCGGCAGATCTCCTCCGTCTCCTCATCGAAGAACACCATCGCGACCATCGGCGTCCCGCCGCGCCGGGCAAGGTACTCGCGGACCTCGGCGTCGCGCAGCAGGTAGTTGTTGATCTGCTCGCTCGACTCGAACTCGATGTACGGGCGGTTCTCCGGGGTGAACACCCGCGGGTGCTGGCCATCCCAGGAGTCGTAGTAGGCGATGTACTGGAAGTTGCGCACCCACCGGTCGATGCCGAGCAGGTTGAAGGCCGTCGGGCCGACGAAGTAGATCGGCTGGGAGTTGGTCCGGAAGAACGTGCGGATCTCGGCGATGCCGTCGAGGTGACGGCGGGGCGGCGAACCGGCGGAGCTTTCTGAACCTGCCATACCGCCAGGCTAAAGCCACAGTCGGGCCGCCGTCGAGAAGGGATCTTGGCCGGCGTGCCCCGGCCGCGGCCCTGGCTCAGATCGGCCCTGGCTCAGATCGGCACTGGCTCAGATCACGGTCGGGGGCGACAGCCGGGCCGGCGGGGTTGGTGGGGCCGTGTCGCCGCTGCGGCTCAGGCCGGAGACCACACCGGCCAGGCGGCGCCGGCCGGGATCCCGGCCGGCCAGGAAGCCGCCGACAGCGTCAAAGGCGCGCAGCGTTTCCTCCAGGTAGGCCGGGTTCTGCGCCTCCGGCCAGGTGGAGAACTTCACGCAGACCGTGTTGGTGCGCCGGCTCACGTGCACCATCTGGCCGTGGATGCCCAGGCAGAGCAGGACGTCGCCGTAGTCGCCCGGGCGGAACCAGAACTGGTGCCGGTACCACCCGCCGGGAAAGGCCCACTCGGCGGGCGACGCGGCGAACGCGGCCCGCGTGCCGGCGTCGACGGCCCAGGCCTGGCGGAGCCACTGCGGCGGCACGACCCGGCGGGTGTTCCCGGTCCTGTCCGGGACCAGCCCGCCGTCCAGCAGCAGCTGACCGAACCGGGCCACGTCGCGGGCGGTGGCGCATAGGCCCCCGTCGTGCACGGCGGCGCCCAGGCCGTCGTGCAGCAGGGCGGCGTCTCCTCCGGCGCCCATCGGCGCCCAGATCAGCTCCGACATGAGCTCGGCCATCGGCCGGCCGGCCGCGCGCTCGCACACCCAGCCCAGCACGTCGGACTCCGCGGAGCGGTACAGGAACCTCTCACCGTGCGGCGCCTCGGCCTGCAGCGTGGCCAGGAACCGGTAGAGCCCGCGGGGCTCGCCCTGGCCGGGCTGCCAGCCGACCCATTCGTCGAGCCGCCGGATGTCGGAGTGCGGGTTGGCGTACTCCTCGCCGAACCTGACCCCGCTGCGCATGTCGAGGACGTGCCGCACCAGGGCGCCGACGTAGCCGCTGGCGGCTAGTTCGGGCACGTAGCCGGTGATCTTGCGGTCGGGGTCGAGCTGACCACGGTCGATGAGCACGGCGGCCACGCAGCCCACTACGGACTTCGACACCGACATCAGCGCGTGCGGCCGGTCCGGGGCGCCCAGCGGGCCGTACCACTCGGCCACCAGCTGCCCGTCGTGCAGCACCAGGTAGGCGTCGGTGAAGGTGTCCGCGAGCACCTCGCCCACGGTGCCCGCCGACCGGTCCGCGCGGGTCACCGCGACCGCGAGCAGGTCATCGGCGGCCGCCATGTTGTCTGCGAGGGGCGACCGGGGCAGCTCGCGGGCCGGGCCGTCGCCGCGGGACACGCGGTAGGTGGGCAGGATCTCGCCGATGTGCCAGTACGCCCAGCGGTTGACGGGCGGGTCCTGCCAGTTGTGTGCCGTGACCGGCACGCCCTGGACCTCGGGACCCGGCTCCTGCGACATAAGCCGAATCCTAGATCACGACTTCCAGTGCGGGCGCTGAGTTAGGGTGCGCATCATGACTCACGACGGGCTCATGACTGGCTTCCCGCCGACTCCGGAATCGCAGGTCACCCTGGCCAACTGGCAGGATCCCCCGTTCAACCGGTGGGCGGCCGCGGGGCGTTAAGCATCCGGACCGTTCGGTCCCATCGTCAGGGATCGGAACGGGACGTCCATTTGCGGGACGCTCGTTCGTCGTGGTGTTGTGTCGCCCATGGCACAGCGGTGCCGGGGCCAAGCCACGACGGAATGGGAGAAGCGCATGAAGTTCCTGATGCTGGTCTGCGTCGAGGAAGACCGCTTCGAGAACGAGGCGGCTGCGGAGGCTGCGCCGTCGGACGCGGCGGACACCGAGGACAGCGGGAGTTTCCCCTGGCTCGATGACGTGATCGCCCGCGGCATCCGGCTGGACGGCGACCGGCTCCGGCCTCCCCGGGAGGCCAAGACAGTACTGGTACGCGACGGCGAGGTCCTGATCAGCGACGGCCCGTTCGCCGAGACCAAGGAGATCATCTGCGGATACGACGTGCTCGAGTGCGCGAACATCTCCGAAGCCGTGCAGGTGGCCGCGGCGCATCCGGTGGCCGCGTTCGGGAAGATCGAGGTCAGGCCGTTCTGGCCCTGACCGCCTTAGCCAGCCGGATGACCCGGTTCGCTAGACGGTGAAGTAGAACGTGGTGCCCTGGTCCGGCGCCGAACGATCCCACATCTGCCCGCCGTGGCGTTCGACGATGCGGCGGCTGATCGTCAGCCCGGCCCCCCGCCCCCGCCACCTCAGCCCGCGCGGGACCGGTGGGGTAGAAGGTGCGGGGACGATGACCGCGCAAGGAAAACGAGTTGACCCGATTTGGGCGGTTAAGTCATCGTTGAAGCAGAACGGGGCCATAGGGCGGGTGCGCGGTGCGGCGTTTGCCCCGCAGGCGCCTGCCTCATAGGAGCGGGGTGCCGCGCCCTGTCACCGGCACCCCGCTCCCCCGTCTGACGGTGGCCTGGCGGACCTGCTCAGGCGCCGGGCAGGCCGTCGGCCGCGGTCGCCAGGACGTCGTAGTCGGCGTCGGACAGCCAGCCGAGGTCGTAGCCGAGCACCACGTCGTCGAACGAGCCGGGGACGTAGGGTTCAGGGTCGTCGATGGCGTCCCTGGCCTGCTCAAGTTCCGGCGGGCATACGTCAGGGACCTGCGGCCACCGGCGGGCGCGGAATTCCAGGCAGAGATCGTCCAGGCTGAGCCGGCCATCCCGGTAGGAGACGAGCATCGCGGTCACGGCGCTGCCGGGAAAGGT
>JBKQQQ010000524.1:0-9140 GCA_052144275.1 Streptosporangiaceae bacterium | reverse complement strand
GGTGGTCAGGCGCGGCGCGACCTTCAAGGAGATGGCGGCCGCGCTGCGCCGGTACCGGGTCAGCGCGCTTCCCGTCGTGGATGCTGACGGCAAGGTCATCGGCGTGGTCTCCGAGGCTGACATGCTGGCCAAGGAGGTGCACCGAGGCGTGATCGACGGGCTGGCCCTCCACAAGGCCGGCGGCCTGACCGCGGGCGACCTGATGACGCACCCGGCGGTGACCGTCAGGTCCGAGGACTCGGTCGAGCACGCCGCCCGGCTGATGTACAACCTCCGGATCAAGCGGCTCCCGGTCGTCGACGCGGGCGGCGGCCTCGTCGGCGTGATCAGCCGGACCGACCTGCTCGCGGTCTATGACCGCCCGGACTCCGAGATACGCGACGAGGTCGAAGGCCTGATCCGGCATGAGTTTCTCCCAAGCCAGATCGCGGTGAGCGTCGAGGACGGCGTGGTGACCGTGGCGGGCAGCCCGGAAACCACCGCGCTCGGCCATCACATCGTGGGCAAGGTCCGGCACGTCCAGGGCGTGGTCGCGGTCCGCGACCAGCTCAGCTACCCCGACGTCTACCCGATCGTGGCGGGCCCGGTCCTGTGACACGAGACCCTGCGTGCGTGGCCCAGGTGTACGCGCTCCTGGCCGACGGAACCACGGTCGAGATCCGCCCGGCTGGCCCGGGCGATTTCGACGCGGTCAAGGCCATGCACAAGGCGATGTCTCCCGACAACACCTACATGCGGTTCTTCAACATAAGCCGGCTGGTGGCCGAGATCGAGGCGCGGCGGATCTGCAAAGACCCGGTGCCCGGCCAGGTGGCGCTGCTCGCGCTGGCCGGCGACGAGGTGGTCGGTGTGGCCAGCTACGTCTCCGAAGTCCCGGGACAGGCCGAGATCGCGTTCGCGGTGGCCGACCACATGCACCACCGTGGCGTCGCCACGCTGCTCCTCGAGCACCTGGTCTCGTTCGCCGGCAGTCACCAGATAACTACTTTCACCGCGGAGACGCTAACGGAGAACAAGGCCATGCTGAACGTATTCGCCGACGCCGGCCTGCCGGTCGACCGCCACTACGAGGACGGGGTTTTCAAGCTGACGTTTCCCCTGCCCAGCGCGGACGCAGGCCCCACGCTCGAGAGCTACCTGAACGCCGTGGCCGACAGGGAGAGCCGCGCCGAGACCGCCAGCCTGCGGCACGTGCTCGCGCCCAAGTCGGTCGCGGTGATCGGCGCCAGCCGGCGCCGGGGGACCGTGGGCCGTACGATCCTGGACAACATCCGGGCCGGCGGGTACAGCGGCCGGCTCTACACCGTGAACCCGCGCGCCAGGCAGATCGGCGGCGAGCGGTGCCTGTCCTCCGTGCTCGACTTGCCCGAGGCCGTCGACCTGGCGGTGATCGCGGTGCCCGCCACGGCAGTGCTCGACGTGGCCGAACGGTGCGGCCAGCGCGGCGTGCGGGCCCTGGTGGTAATCACCTCCGGGCTGGACGTCGCCGCCTGCGCCGACCTGCTCGCGGTGTGCCGCAGGCACGGCATGCGACTGGTCGGCCCGGACTGTTTCGGGGTGGCCGTGCCCGGCATCGGCCTGGATGCTACGTTCGCCGTCAGCCCCGCGCAGCCAGGCGTGGCGGGCCTGGTCATGCAGTCCGGCGGACTGGGCTTGGCCGTGGTCGATCACCTGTCCCGGCTCGGCATCGGGATCTCCTCGTTCGCGTCCGTGGGCGAGAAGCTGGACGTGTCGGGCAACGACATGCTGATGTGGTGGGAACACGACGGCCTGACCAAGCTGGCCGTGCTGTACATCGAATCGTTCGGCAACCCGCGCAAGTTCGCCCGGACGGCCCGCCGGGTGAGCGGCACCATGCCCGTGCTCACCGTGCTGGCCGACCGTTACGCCCCGGCGGACCCGGTCGGGCGGGCCGCGCTGTTCGAGCAGGCCGGCGTCATCACCACGCACGGTTTCGGCGACCTGATCGAGGCCGCCGCGCTGCTGGCCACCCAGCCCGTCCCGGCCGGGCGCACCGTCGCGATCGTGTCCAACGTCGGCGGCGCCGGGGTGCTGGCGGCGGACGCCTGCACCGACCTCGGGCTGTCCGTCCACCATCCGGCCGGCCTGACCAGGCGGCGGCTGCGGACGCTCGTCCCGGGCGGCACGGTCACCGGGCCGGTCGACACGACGGCCCCGGTTTCCGGCGAGGATTTCCGCCTGTGCCTGGAGTTGCTCGCCGCGGACGACGAGGTGCACGCCCTCGTCGCGATCGTCCAGCCCACCGGGGCCACCGGTGACCTGGTGGCCGCGATCCAGGCCGCCGACCTAGGCGTCCCGCTCGCCGCCGTCGTGCTCAACCAGCCGGAATCCGTCCGGCTCCTCCCCAAGCCCGGCGCGGGCCAGGTCCCCGCCTACGGTTCCCCCGAGGCCGCGGTGGCGGCGCTGGCCCGCGCGGCCGGCTACGGCGCCTGGCGCGCCGAACCGCACGGCCACGTGCCCGTCTTCGCCGACATCAAGACGGAACAGGCCCGCACGCTGGTGCGCGAGGTCCTCCACGAGGCCCCCGGCCGGCTGGCCCCCGAACACGCGGCTGAGCTGCTGCGCTACTACGGCATCCCGCTGGCCGACCTCGCCCCGCCGGGTACCGAAGTCACCGTGAGGGTGGCCGACGACCACGTGTTCGGCGGGCTGGTGACCTTCGGCGGCGTGTCCCGGCTCGCGCCGCTGACCGACCTGGACGCGGATAAGATGATCCGCGGCGCGCCGCGGCTGCACCCCGAGGCCGACCTCGCGGCAGTGCGCGACCTGCTGCTCCGCGTCTCGCGGCTCTCCGACGACCTGCCCGAGGTCACCGACCTCGAACTCGATCCGGTCATCGCCGGGCCGGACGGGGTGGCCGTGGTGAACGCGCGGATCAAGGTGACGCCGTACGAGCCGAAGGACCCGTTCCTGCGCAAGTTGCGCTGAGGTGTCGCGCTCGTTAACGCTCGCCCCCGGGTCTCCCGCAGCCGAGCCTGGATCAATAGCCTGGGACCGGGGCACGCACCAGGGCCGTTCGGGATAAAGGGGTTTAGATGACTGACGCTGAGCAGGGACCGTTGACGGGCAGCGAGCTTGACGCCCTGGACGCGTGGTGGCGGGCGGCGAACTACCTGTCCGTGGGGCAGATCTACCTGATGGCCAACCCGCTGCTGACCGAGCCGCTGCGGCCCGAGCACGTCAAGCCGCGGCTGCTCGGGCACTGGGGCACGACGCCGGGCCAGAACATGATCTACGCGCACCTGAACCGAGTGATCAGGAATTCTGACCTGGACATGATCTATATTTCCGGGCCGGGGCACGGCGGGCCGGGCGTGGTGGCCAATACCTACCTTGAGGGCACCTACAGCGAGCTCTACCCGGGCATCACCCAGGACGCCGGGGGGATGGCCCGGCTGTTCCGACAGTTCTCCTTCCCCGGCGGCATCCCCTCGCACGTGGCGCCGGAGACGCCGGGCTCCATCCACGAGGGCGGCGAGCTCGGCTACTCGCTGGTGCACGCCTACGGGGCGGCGTTCGACAACCCGGACCTGATCGTGGCCTGCGTGATCGGCGACGGCGAGGCGGAGACCGGGCCGCTGGCCGGCAGCTGGCACTCGAGCAAGTTCCTCAACCCGGCCCAGGATGGCGCGGTGCTGCCGATCCTGCACCTGAACGGCTACAAGATCGCCAACCCGACGGTGCTGGCCCGGATACCGCACGAGGAGCTTGAGTCGCTGCTGCGCGGCTACGGGTACACCGTGTACACGGTCGAGGGCGACGACCCAAAGCTGGTCCACCAGCAGCTGGCGGCCACCCTGGACGCGGCGATCGGCGAGATCCGCGCCATCCAGCGCCGGGCTCGCGTCGGCGGCGACCTCAGCAGGCCCGCCTGGCCGGCCATCGTCCTGAAGACGCCCAAGGGGTGGACCGGGCCCAAGGTGGTGGACGGGCTGCCGGTGGAGGGGACCTGGCGGGCGCACCAGGTCCCGATCGCCGAGGCGCGCAACAACCCCGGGCACCTGGCGCAGCTCGAGGAGTGGATGCGCTCCTACCATGCGGAGGAGCTCTTCGACGCCTCCGGTGCGCTGGTGCCCGAGCTGGCGGCGCTGGCCCCGCACGGCGAGCGGCGGATGAGCGCGAACCCGCACGCCAACGGCGGCCTGCTGCTGCGTGACCTGCGGCTGCCCGACTTCACCGACTACGCGGTGGCGGTCGAGTCGCCGGGGGCAGGGATGTCGGAAGCCACCCGGGTGCTGGGCGACTGGCTGCGCGACGTGATCAAGGCCAACCCGTCGAACTTCCGGTTGTTCGGGCCGGACGAGACCGAGTCCAACCGGCTCGGCGACGTCTTGGAGGTAACCAACAAGGCGTTCGACGGCGAGATCATACCGGGGGACAATCACCTGGCGCCCGACGGCCGGGTGATGGAGGTACTGAGCGAGCACATGTGCGAGGGGTGGCTGGAGGGCTACCTGCTGACCGGGCGGCACGGGCTGTTCAACTGCTACGAGGCGTTCATTCACATCATCGACTCGATGTTCAACCAGCACGCCAAGTGGCTGAAGGTCACCCGCGGCATCCCCTGGCGGCGCCCGGTCGCATCACTGAACTACCTGCTCTCCTCGCTGGTGTGGCGGCAGGACCATAACGGGTTCTCGCACCAGGACCCGGGCTTCATCGACCACGTGGTGAACAAGAAGGCCGAGGTCGTCCGGGTCTACCTGCCACCGGACACCAACACGCTGCTGTCGGTGGCGGACCACTGCCTGCGCTCGCGGCACTACGTCAACGTCATCGTGGCCGGCAAGCAGCCGCAGTGGAACTGGCTGTCCATGAACGACGCGATCATCCACTGCACCCGGGGTGCCGGGATCTGGGAGTGGGCGTCGAACGACTCGGCCGGCTCGCCGGACGTGGTGATGGCGTGCTGCGGCGACATCCCGACGCTGGAGACGCTGGCCGCGGTTTCGCTGTTGCGCTCGCATCTTCCCGACCTGAAGGTGCGGGTCGTGAACGTGGTGGACCTGATGCGGCTGGAGCCGGAGACCGAGCACCCGCACGGCATGTCCGACGCCGAGTTCGACGCCCTGTTCACCACGGACAAGCCGGTCATCTTCGCCTACCACGGCTACCCGTGGCTCATCCACCGGCTGACCTACCGGCGGCACGGGCACCACAACTTCCACGTCCGCGGCTACAAGGAGGAAGGCACCACCACCACGCCGTTCGACATGGTGATGCTGAACGACCTGGACCGGTTCCACCTGGTCATGGACGCGATCGACCGGGTGCCCGGGCTGGCGTCCTCGGCCGGCCACGTCCGGCAGCTGATGATGGACAAGCGCATCTCCTGCCGCGCCTACACCCGCGAGCAAGGCGAGGACGCCCCCGAGATCAACAACTGGAAGTGGTCCTGAGGGGCTTACGATCGAGCCCGTGAACGCTTGGGGATCGCGGTGATCGGGGCGCAGGCGCTGATCGCCAGCCTGACCGGCGCGGGCGTCGACGTGTGCTTCATGAACCCGGGCACGTCGGAGATGCACTTCGTCAGCGCGCTGGATTCGGTGCCCGCGATGCGTGGGGTGCTCGCGCTATTCGAGGGCGTCGCGACCGGGGCGGCCGACGGGTACGCTCGCATCGCCGGCCGGCCCGCCGCGGTGCTGCTGCACCTCGGGCCCGGCCTGGCCAACGGGCTGGCCAACCTGCACAACGCGCGCCGGGCCCTTACTCCGGTGGTGGTCATCGTCGGCGCGCACGCCACCGGCCACGTCCGCTACGACGCGCCGCTGCAGTCCGACATCGAGGCCCTCGCCCGCACCGTGTCGGGCTGGGTCCATACCTGCGGCACCACCCGCGAGCTGGCCCAGGACGCGATGCGTGCCGTCGCGGCGGCGCGGGCCGGCCAGATCGCCACCCTGGTGCTTCCGGCCGACGTCTCGTGGAGCGACGGGGCAGCGCTCGCGGTTGCCCGGCCCGTTTCGTGGCCGGCGGTGGTCGACGACAGTCAGGTGTCCGCAGTGGCAGCCTTGGTTTCTGGCGGCAGCCGGGTGATGCTCATGCTCGGCGGGAAGGCCCTCACCGAGCGCGGCCTGCGGGCGGCCAGCCGGATAAGCACCGCGACCGGGGCGCGGCTGCTCGCCGAGACGTTTCCCGCGCGGATCGAGCGCGGCGCCGGGGTGCCGGCCGTCGACCGGCTGGCCTACCTGGCCGAGCAGGCCGAAGCCCAGCTGGCCGGGCTCGACCATCTCATCCTGGCGGGTGCCCGCGCGCCGGTGTCGTTCTTCGCCTATCCCGGCCGGGCCAGTGACCTGGTGCCTGCGGGCTGTTCGGTCGCCGTCCTGGCCGACCCTGATCAGGACGTCGAGGCCGCGCTCGAGGCGCTAGCCGGCCAGGTCGCGGCCGGCGCGTCGCCCGTGCTGGCCGAGGCTGTGCTGCCGTCAGCCCCGCCGTTGCCGGCCGAGCCGGCCCCGCCTTTGCGGGCCGAGCCGGGTTTGCTCAACGCGATCAGCCTGGCCAATACGATCGCCGCCTCGCTGCCCGAGCACGCCATCGTCGTCGACGAGGCGAACACCTCGGGCTTCGCGCTGCCCCAGGCCCTGGCCCGCGCGCCGCGGCACACCCTGCTCACCCTCACCGGCGGCTCGATCGGCCAGGGCCTGCCGGCCGCGACCGGCGCGGCGATCGCGGCGCCGGACCGGCCGGTGCTGTCCCTGGAGGCCGACGGCAGCGCGCTCTACACGATCCAGGCGCTGTGGACCCAGGCTCGCGAGCAGCTCAACGTCACGACGGTGCTGATCAACAACGCCGCCTACGCGATCCTGCGGATGGAACTGGCCCGCACCGCCGCCGGGCAGGCGGGCGAGCGAGCCTCGCGGATGCTCGACCTGTCCGGGCCGACCCCGGACTTCACCCAGATCAGCACCGGGCTCGGCGTGCCCGCGACCCGCGTCACCACGGCCGGGGAACTGGACCGCGCGCTGCGCCTGGCCTACGCCGAACCCGGACCGCACCTGATCGAGGCCATCGTTCCCCCGGTGATTCCGCCCGCCTCCGGGACGGCCTGGTAATCGGCGTCCTGCCCTGCCCTGCCCTGCCCGGCGGCATGATCGTGTGCTCCGGGCCGACGAGCCCGAGGCCAATCTCGGCCGTTGCTCCCCATTTCCTGCCACCCCCCGGTTCATTGGCGGGCTCACCGCCTCGGCCTCGCCATCGGCAGCACCGACGGCATCGTCCACGTCCTGCGCAGCATCCTCGCCGAGGCAGACCTGATCATGGCCGTGGATGGCTACCCCACCCTCGCCGACCTGACCCGGGATAGCCTGCGCCGCACCTGCCAGCACGACTGACGCGGGTGCAGCGGCGAACTCCTGCTGACGTGGTGTGTCTGGCGTCCCGGGCGGCTCGCCTGTACCGGTGAACCCATCGCTATCTATTTCGGATCGGACCTGCGGAACGCGCTGTTTTCCCCGGTAAATGTCGGCGTCCGCTGCTAATATAGAACAAGAAGCCGAACAGCTGAGCCCGGCCTGGACCGCCGGGGAGAGGGGACCGCCCGCCGGACCGCGAGCATCAGGACAGGAGGTGACACACCACGATGAGCAGTGTCGCGCCGCCGTCCAGCGCCGCCGAGGCGCTGGAGATGCTGAGGTCCGCGATGGGCTACCTGGCTGCCGTGGACGCGACCGCGATGGCAGCCGAGACCCAGGCGCAGTCTCTGCAGATGCTGGAGCAGGTCAACTCGATGGGCACCGCCGCCCGCACCGCGATCCTCGGGGCATTCACCTCCGGCCAGGGCTATGCGGCGGATGCGGATTACAGCCCGCGGGCGTGGCTGATCAACCGGACCCGGATCACCAAAGGCGCCGCGGTCGGCTACACCGCCTGGGTCCGCCGCGCGGCCGCGCATCCCGAGGTCGCCGCCGAGCTAGCCGCCGGGGAGATGTCGGAGTCCTATGCGCGGACGATCTGCACCTGGACCGACAAGCTGCCCGAGGACTGCCGCCCGGACGCCGATGAGATCCTGCTGACCGCCGCGGGGAACGGGATGGACCTGCGGGGCCTGGCCGGGCTGGCCGGGGAGATCTACGCCCGGTCGCTGCCCGGTAAGCCGGATGAGGACCGGGATCAGGCGTTCGAGGACCGGTCGGTCAAGCTGGAGACGACCTTCGGCGGGGCGGGGGTGCTGCACGGGGACCTGTCGCCGGAGTGCGCGGCGGTGGTGGGCACGGTGCTGGACGCGCTGTCGGCGCCGGCCGGGGCGGAGGACACCCGCAGCCAGGCGCAGCGGTTCCACGACGGGCTGCAGGAAGCGATGCGGCGCCTCGTCGCGGCCGGGCTGCTGCCCGAGCGGGCCGGCCAGCCCGTCAAGGCCTGGGTTCACATCTCCCTGGCGGACCTGATGGTGCTGGAGGGCAGCTCGGCGCTGCTGGAGGAGTGGACGGTCCGGGTCCGGGCGCAGTGGGCCGGGTACCGGGCCGCCGCCTCGGCGGGTGGCAGCGACGGCGGGGCGTGGCTGGACGGCGACGCCGCCGAGGCGATCGCCTGTGATGCGGCGACGGCCCCGTTCGTCACCGGCGAGGTCAACCCTGCTGCCCTAGACGACCTGGTCCGGCTCTGCGTCGAACTGGACCGGCTCCGCCACCACCCCCGCACCGGCGACGGCAGCGGCGGCGGCCCCGCCGGCGGCGGCCAGAACGGCACCGGCAGCGCAGGGCAGGAGGGGGTCGGCCCTGACGGCACCGCCACCGCCGACGGCGCCGGCAGCGACGCCGGGCAGGGCGCGCCCGGCCCCGACACCGCGCGGGCCTGGGAAGCCCTCGAGCGTGCCATCATCGGCAAGGCCGTGGACCTGCTGTCGGGTCCGGGCGGGCTGGCGTCGTTCCTGCGCCGCCGGCAGCTCGGCGCCCGGCTGGCCGGCCCGAGCCTGCCCTTGGACATCGGCTACGCCGAGACCATCCCCGCCGGGATCCGCAACGCCGTCACCCTCCGGGACAAGCACTGCCGGTGGGCAGGCGGCTGCAACCAGCCCGCCTCCGCATGTGAGGTCCACCACGTCAGGCACAAGAAGGACGGCGGCAAGACCAGCACCCGAGATTGTGTTCTACTGTGCTGGTTCCACCACCAGGTTGTCATCCACC
>JBKQQQ010000523.1:0-3560 GCA_052144275.1 Streptosporangiaceae bacterium | reverse complement strand
CTTTCTGGCGCATTAGCGACAAATGCCTGAATGCGGGATACAACCCCGGCCGTCGACCGGGGGCTAAGGGTGCAAGCGGACTTCTATTCTGCCCCACCCTGCCCTCTGCAGGCCGCACGCCTCGCCGACCCGAGGCTCATCTTTGTTCCGTCTGTTCACTCCAGCGCTATCCCTATTCCGCAACAGCTACCGTTTTGCGCGCCGACGCCCACGACTGACAGGGGAAGTCGTAGCCGCGACCGTGATGGTCGTGGCCGGTGTGTCGTCAGGTGTGTCGGCGGCCGCAGCGCATCCTCGCCAGCTGGCCGCGGGCCAGCACCCGGCCAAGACTCAGGAGCACGCCCAACTGCAGTTAGCGCGCTGGCCGGGTCGCAGTCTGTCGGCCGGTAGAGGTTTCATTGCAGGGCCATGGCGATTCGGGCGCGGGTGGCGAGGCGCACGGCTCGGGCACCCGGATGGTGCCGGGCCAGAACACGAAGCTGGTCTTGCCCGCGATCAGGCTCGGCCGCAGTGCCGGGTCGACGCGCTGGGCGAACCGGTCGTCCAGGGGCAACACGTTGTACTTGGCGGCTTCGGCCAGGAACTGCTCCTGGAGCTCACGGAGCTTGCCCGGGTGCTCGGTGGCCATGTCGGTGGCCTGGCTGAAGTCAGTCTCGATGTGGTAGAGCTCCCAGGGTTGCGGGTGCCGCCGAAGTGCGAGGCGACCTGCTTCATCCACTGGAAAGGCGACGACCCGGCCCAGCACCATCCCACCGGGTAGTGGTGTTCGTGCCTGGCGCTGCCGATCTCGTCGATCTTGCTCAGCATCGTGGCGATTTCGTCGGGGTAGCCCTGATGGCTCTTCATGTTGTTCAGCGTCCCGGTCAGCGACCCTTCGGCGCTCGGCCCGTTGTCCCCGACCATGTAGACAATCAAGGTGTTCTCGCGCAGCCCCATCAGCTCCATCGCGTCGACGATGCGGCCGACCTGCGCGTCTACGTGCTCAAGGAAACCGGCAAAGACCTCCTGCATCCGGGCGTACACGCGGCGCTCGTCATCGGTGCAGTCGTTCCAGGCCGGGATGGCGTCCGGGCGGGGCGTCAGCTGTTTACCGGCCGGGATCACGCCCAGCTCTTTCTGCCGCTCCCAGGTCAGCCGTCGTTGCTCGTCCCAGCCGTGCCCGAAGCGGCCCGCGTACTTGTCCGCCCACTCCTTAGGCACATGATGCGGGGCGTGGGAACCCGGTGGATAGCTCCATGACCGTGCCGGTGTGCGCGGAGTGGTGATTACGGCCGGTCAACAACGCGGCCCGGCTCGGCGAGCACATCGCGGTCGTGTGAAACCGGTTGTACCGCAAGCCCTCGTCGGCCAGTCGCTGCAGGACCGGCGTCTGGACCGGTCCGCCGAAGGTCGAGGCGTGCCCGAAGCCCACGTCATCAAGCAGCACCAAGAGGACATTCGGCGCTCCCGCTGGAGGCGAGGTAATGGCCGGTACCGAGGCGAGCGAATCCGCGTATGTGGTGCCGATCGCGCCCGCGAACGGCGGTGTCGGCATCGGAAGTACCGAGCCAGCCTCATCCGCACCAGCTGCCATCACGTCTCCGTCCACTCGTCTGGCCGATATCCGCAGAAATACCGCGGCGCTGCGCCGTACGGCTCACACTTCGCGGGTGAGTAGCGGAGCCCGAAATCCGGGCCACAGCTTGGCCATCGGCGACCCACCGGTTCGCCCTCGTCGTCATAGCCTCGTGAAGAGCGGCTGTAGCGACCGCTAGCGGGTTGCGGCAGCGCTGGGCATGCCCTGACGGGTGAGGAACGCGGCTAAGAGCGCGCCGTCATCGGTGTAGGCACGGATGTCCGCGGCCACAGGTTGGAGGCCTCCAGATGTATGCGCCGCCACGGCAGGAGTACGGTAAGCTCTCCTACGCTGGTACGGGAAGCTAGACGCAGATGGGTGCCGTACCAACGCTGTGCACGACCTCGGGAGAGGGTAGAAATAGCAAAACCCCCAGGTCGGACAAATAAAAATAGGCCCCGTTAGCTCAGTCGGCAGAGCGTCTCCATGGTAAGGAGAAGGTCTACGGTTCGATTCCGTAACGGGGCTCCAGCTCAGCGAGGTTTTTCGAACTCGGCTTTCAAGATCAAGTGACTAACCAAGTGACTACGGCTTGGCGGCCGTGCCGGGTTGGTCATCTTCGTCGTCTGCGCCGAAGACGTTGTCCATGACGGTTGCCCCGCCGCGGATGGCGGGGACGATCACGTGCCGGTAGACGGTCTCGGTAACGTGGGTCGACTTGTGGCCCACGGTGTCGCTGATCTCCTGGAGCGGTACGCCGTTGCTGCTCATGATCGATACGGCAGTGTGCCTGCCCTCGTGGGCGTGCCAGTGGCCGATGCCGGCCCGCTTGGTCATCTTGCTGAACCGCCAGTTGAGCGCGTCGCTGGTGTACATGCGCCCGTCTTCGTGGCAGAACACGAGGTTGTTGTCTTGCCACGCGGTGCCAGCGGCCAGCCGTTCGGTCGCCTGGCGCCTCTTGTGGGCCTGGAGGGCGGCCATGGCGCGCTGGGGGAGTACAAGCGAGCGCTTCGATTTCGGGGTCTTGACATCGCCGGTCCTGCTCGCCGACCGCCACACGTGGACGACTGCGTTATCGAGGTCAACGTGATCCCAGGACAGCTTGCGCAGCTCGCCGGGGCGAAGGCCGAGCATGATCGACAGCACGAACAGCGCCTCGAGCCTGCGGCTGGCGTCCGCGTCGGCGTCGAGGCCGAGTTCTGCACGGCAGAAACGGCACGTTGTCTCGGTCAGGTCAGCGCCGATCTCGGTGACGGGCGCGTTCAAGCGCGTCCACGTGCCGCACGCTATTTCGCCCGTCTCGGTGGCCGCGTGGGTCGCCGCGTACTGGCCTTCGCTCACCTTCACGACTTTGACGAAGCCCGCGGGCTGGCCGCTCGCGGCCTTGAGCACCTTGTTTGCTTGATCCTCGGTCATGGCCCGCGACGGGTGCCCCGGTCGACCCTGCGGCAAGTCGACAAGCTCGGCGACGTTCCTGGCGATGAGGTCGTACTTCTGCGCTCGGCGAATAGATCTGACCAGCGTGCTCTTGATCTTCACCAGCGAGGCCTTGCTGAGGACCTTGGCGACGTCCCTGAGGAACCGCTCCGCGTCGGTGGCCTTGAACTCCGCCAGCTTCTTGGCGCCGATCTTCGGGTAGATCCACTTCTCGGCTTGGCCGCGATAGGTGGCCATGGTGTGCGGATCGAGCTCGAGCGAGTCGAGCCAGTCCGTGACGCACTGCTTGACGGTGTAGGTGGCTGGTGTGTGGATGCCGGCCTTGATCTCGTCGTGCAGGTCGTCGAGCTTGTCCTTGACCTCTTGCTTGGTCTTGCCGCGCACGGTCCGCCGAACACGCTTGCCGGTGTCGCCGTAGCCGAGCGAGATGGTGCCGACGTAGCACTTGTTGACCTTGTCCCAGGAGATGCCATCGTCACCGCGTTCGCGGCGTCGCTTCGGCTTGGGTGTCCGGGTAGCCATCGGCAATGCTCCTCCCGCTTGGCTCGAATCCTCGTTCCCATACTAC